>JAGNBV010000191.1 GCA_018004645.1 Bacteroidales bacterium | reverse complement strand
GGTAACATCTTAAAAAGTGAAGAGATGGAATGGCTTATTCACGACAAGGATACCTATATTTTGAAACGTATAAAGAAAAGCAGGTCCTTAATCAGCAAGAAGAAAATAAATTAAGTTGACGCATATGCGTACTCCCACTCCAGGTGGTGTCTTTAAGAAAAATAAACCAAAAAAAAACCTCCCGAAAGGAAGGTTTTTTAAGTTCTTTTGCTTTGCAAGTGGGGTACGACTGCGTTTTAGCCATGTGCTGATAGCAAGTCATGTTCCCACTCAGGGAGAGCCTTTACTTACCGAGGTAAGCTTTCAGCAATTTGCTCCTCGAGGTGTGTTTCAGCCTGCGGATAGCTTTTTCCTTGATTTGTCTTACACGTTCACGGGTGAGGTCAAATTTCACGGCTATTTCTTCCAGTGTCAGCCCGTGGTTCATGCCCAGCCCGAAATAAAGGTTGATAACATCGCGTTCTTTATCAGTCAGGGTGGACAGGGAGCGTTGAATTTCGCGCGACAACGACTCGTTCATGAGGTTGGTGTCGGTAGTAACACCGTCTTCGCTCATGTACACATCGATAAATTTGGTTTCTTCGTCCTGTGCCAGCGGGGCATCCATGGAAACGTGGCGCGTCGAAATCTTCATCACGGCGTTGATCTTTTCCTGAGGAATGTCAAGTGATTCGGCAAGTTCGTCGGGCAGGGGAGGACGTTCAAATTTTTGTTCCAGACGTGACAATTCTTTCGAAATACGGTTCAGCGAACCAACCTGGTTGAGCGGCAAACGCACTATCCTCGACTGTTCGGCAAGCGCCTGCAATATCGACTGGCGTATCCACCATACCGCATAAGAAATAAATTTGAAGCCCCTGGTTTCGTCAAAGCGTTTGGCCGCTTTGATAAGGCCCAGGTTGCCCTCATTGATCAGGTCGGGAAGGCTTAATCCCTGATTCTGATACTGTTTGGCCACAGATACCACAAAACGCAGGTTGGCTTTGGTCAACTTTTCCAGAGCTTCCTGGTTGCCGGCTTTGATCTGTTGGGCAAGTTTTACTTCTTCGTCAGCAGTGATCAGTTCTTCACGTCCAATTTCCTGTAAATACTTGTCAAGGGAGGCTGTTTCCCTGTTGGTGATCGATTTGGTAATCTTAAGTTGTCTCATTATACAGGATTAGTTTATAATCATTTGATAATCAATAATTTACTAATGTTGATGGGAAACGGGTACAAAGTTACAAAAATTTTCGGTAACAGCAAAATATTTTTCTTTGATGCTGTACGGGAAGTTAAACGAAAATCAGCCGTGATTGGTTACAATCCAAACGAAAAATATGCCTGCATGCCGTTGGTATAAATACCTTCAATCAGCACGGTGCCTTTTTTGTTTCCCAAGAGTCTGACAACATCATCGGTGGTCTTAACCTGTTGATTGTCAATACGGGTTATGATCAGCCCTTCTCTGATGCCAGCTCCCGAGAGTTTTCCTTTTTCCAGCTTAATGATTTTTACGCCGCTTCTTAGCCCGAGGCCGATTTTTTCTTTATCGGTAATTTCTTTCAGGGTGGCGCCGAGAACTGTACCACTGCCCGCTTCGCCTGATTTCAGCAGGGCGGTGCCGCCTTCGCTGTTTTCTAGGGTGAGGCTTATTTGTTTAATTTCATTGTCGCGGATCACGCTGACATTGATTTTTTCGCCGGGGCGGTGCCGCACGATAATTTCCTTGAGTTCGGAAGAGCCGGTGATGGGCGAATTGTCAATTTTTACAATGATGTCGCCTTTCTGGATACCCGCCTTGTCGGCAGCGCCACCTTCATAAACCGACTCGACAAAAACGCCTTTCATATCCTTAATGTCGTGTGCTGCAGCCAGTTTGCTGTTGATGTCGGTAAAATTAACCCCGAGGAATGCCCGTTGCACGTCACCGAAATCAAGAATATCGGAGATGATTTTTCTTACGATATTCGAGGGTATGGCAAAGGAATATCCTGTGTATGAGCCGGTATTGCTGGCGATGGCTGCATTGATGCCGATAAGTTCGCCGTTGATATTCACCAGCGCCCCTCCGCTGTTGCCCGGGTTGATGGCGGCATCGGTCTGAATAAAAGACTCCACGGTTGAGTTGTTGCCCCAGATATTGATGTCGCGGGCTTTGGCGCTGACAATACCTGCAGTTACTGTTGAGGTAAGGTTGAATGGGTTTCCCACGGCAAGCACCCATTCGCCGATTTTTACATCGTCGGAATTTCCGTAGGTAACAAAAGGCAGGTTGGTGTCTTCAATTTTCAGCAGGGCCAGGTCGGTGCCTGCATCGCTGCCAACCACGGTGGCCGTGTAGGTTCTTTTGTCGTTCAGGGTAACTTCTATTTTGCTGGCATCGCTCACCACGTGGTTGTTGGTAACTATATATCCGTTTTCGGAGATCAGCACCCCCGAGCCTGTGGTAACTATCGGTTGATTGCTGTAGTTACGCTTGTTGAAAAAGTTGAAAAAAGGGTCGTAGCCAAAAAACTGATCGTAATAAGAGTTTTTATAGTAATACTGTGTTTGTATATGCACTACGGCATGTACGGTTTTTTCTGCAGCAACCACAAAATCAGGACCAGTGGTCGGCACCCTGCCTGACATACTGACAGTTTGGGCAGGTGTCTGATTCTGGTAATATGTCTGAATTTCATGATTGTTTTTATCGGCAATTCTGAAGGCGAAAATGGTTGCAAGGCTTGAAAACACTGCAATGGCGACTGTTATAAGTGATTTTTTCATAGCATGGAAATTTTTGCATTTTAATATCAAATTTTGTTCCTTTTTTTTTCGGACTGAATTATAAACGTCTGAAAATTTGTAATATTATTTTGTATGTCAAAATCGCTTTTTTTCCTGAATTATTATTTCTATGTGATGTGCAGTAGTCTTTTATCCCTGAAATAGTATTACTTTTGTTGTGAATTTGAAACCTAAGGTAAAATCACACCATGAGTTTAAAAGTCAACAAAATAATCTATATGTTGCTGGGCATTGTACTCGGCTTTTTTGTTGGCGGAGGCATCATCTGGTGGCAGGTTAACGACAAGGATTTTTCAGATTTTTTCAGGAAAAAAACCGACAAGCCGTCCTTTGATACCAACCAGTACGACCGTTCTATCAGGCCGAATAAAAAAACTTCTCATAATTTTCGTGTAGGAAATACCGAAATCCCTTTTACCTATATCGACAGCCTGAAAAGAGACAGCCTCAACCCCTCACTAGACGAACTGCTGGCTATGTATGCCAATGCAAGCTCCGACAGCACCGAACGTTCCTCAGGCTCTTCGTACGATGATATCGTGGTTTCCAAAGATGAACTTATCATTACCCGTCTGATAAAAATTGCCGGCGAAGTCCCCGAAATTGACAACGGCTACGAACTCGACTCCCTGCTCACCGACCAGCGTCAGACAAAACGAAAACCCAAAGGCATAATAAAAACGGAATTCTGGAAATCACCACTCAATTACAAAGGATACAAATTTGATGAAAATAAACTCGTGATTTTTGGCCTCTACGAAGTGAACAATGTTTCTATCACCGG
>JAGNBV010000190.1 GCA_018004645.1 Bacteroidales bacterium | reverse complement strand
CATGGCTTAGGGAAACACTCTCAATTATCCCGGATTACAAGGTCAACCAACTGCACAGACTTCTGCCCGGGCAAAAATAGATCACTACGGCCTTATAAGAAAGATGCACTTTGCCGGTCGCTTACAATAAGTGGTGAGGAAGGCTTCTCGAAAACCATGAAAGACAAGTTGGTCAATAATAACGCCGCTTCTGAAAACCTTTTTATTGCTGATTTGCGTGATTACGCACAAATAATAAATGAGGTGAAACCAAACACCTATAACTTTATTTTCATTGACAGTCTCGATAATATGAGGATCAGCGCAGATGATATGAAAGAATTGCGCAAATTGTATAATCACTCAGCAATTATTTCTATTTCTCAGTCAACAAAGGATGGCAAGATGAGAGGTTCATACGAAATTGTCCACGATGCCGATATTGCCATTTCGGTACAAAACGGGATAGCTACCACTACGAAAAACAGGTTTCTGGAAAAGGGAAGGATTTACGAAATTTTCAAAGCAGAGTCGCCCAGAGATTTAATGCCCAGGAATACTATTAGAAGTTAATTTTTTTCGTAGTAAGGTAGTAAGGTAGAAAGTGGGATACATCAGTTTTTATCAGAAAAAATTTTTTATATCGCTATAAATTGTATTTTTATGATTCGATTCTGAAAGTACATTATGGCCAAAACAAAACAGGAAAATAAAGAACAGCCGCTTGAAAAGACATTATGGCAGGCTGCCGACAAGCTCCGCAAAAATATGGATGCCGCCGAGTACAAGCATATTGTGCTCGGCCTTATTTTTATAAAATACATCTCCGATGCCTTTGAGGAAATGCACACAAAACTTATTGATGGTGAAGGTCAATATGCAGGCGCTGACCCTGAAGACCCCGACGAATACCGTGCTGAAAATGTTTTTTATGTGCCGCCGCAGGCACGCTGGAATTATCTGCTGACACGTGCCAAATTGCCTTCCGTTGGCAAAGACGTTGACGATGCCATGGATGCCATCGAAAAAGACAATGCAACGCTTAAAGGTGTATTGCCGAAACAATATGCACGTACCAACCTCGATAGAAACAGCCTGGGCGCACTTATTGACCTGATTGGTAATATTGCCCTCGGTGATACCGTAAGTCGCAGTAAAGACACCTTAGGCAGGGTTTATGAGTACTTTTTAGGACAGTTTGCTTTAGCCGAAGGTAAAAAAGGCGGACAATTCTATACACCGGCAAGTATTGTAAAATTGCTGGTTGAGATTATTGAGCCATACAATGGCCGTGTGTTCGACCCATGCTGTGGAAGTGGTGGTATGTTTGTTCAAAGTGAAAAATTTATACAGTCGCACCAGGGCAAAGTGGATGATATTTCCATTTTCGGGCAGGAGAGCAACCAGACCACATACCGCCTGTGCCGTATGAACCTTGCCATACGTGGCATTGACGGTTCAAATATAAAGTGGAATAACGAGGGTAGTTTTCTAAGGGATGCGCACCCCGACCTTAAAGCCGATTTTATCCTTGCCAATCCGCCTTTTAACGACAGCGACTGGAGCGGCGACCTGCTGCAAAAAGACGGGCGCTGGAAATACGGTCTGCCGCCTGCCGGAAATGCCAACTATGCGTGGATACAGCATTTTATTTACCACCTGGCGCCAAACGGTATTGCAGGATTTGTGCTTTCTAAAGGTTCGCTTACAACAAATACTTCCGGCGAGGGCGAGATACGCAAAAACCTGATTGAAGAAGGCATGATTGACTGTATTGTAAACCTGCCCGACAAATTATTTTTTAACACCGGCATACCGGCCTGCCTGTGGTTTGTAACACGGAATAAGACAAACGGAAAATTCCGAAACCGGACAAATGAAGTTTTGTTTATTGATGCCCGCAACCTCGGATTTATGGTGAACCGCCGCAGCAGGGAGTTTACTGATGAGGATATAAATAAAGTTGCCGAAACATATCATAACTGGCGGGCTTCGACAAGCGATGTGCACCAGGATATCCCCGGCTATTGCAAATCGGTGACAATAGAAGAGATAAGAGAAAAAAACTATGTACTTACTCCGGGCCGTTATATCGGCTTACCGGATGAAGAAGATGATTTTAATTTCCCGGAACGCTTTAATGCTCTGAAAGCTGAGTTTGAAAAGCAAATTGCTGAAGAAGCGGATTTGAATAAAAAAATCATGGAAAACCTGGCTAAAATTGACATAAACATTGAGCAAAACAAGTAATAAAACAGTGAAGTCGCCTGATATTGAAAACCGGATTTTTACCATACGGGGCATACAGGTGATATTTGATCTTCACCTTGCAGAGCTTTATGGTGTGAAAGTCAAACAAATTAATCGTGCTGTAAAAAGAAACAATGCAAGATTTCCTGAATCTTTTAAATTCCAGCTAACCGAAACCGAATGGGACAACTTGAGGTACCAGGTTGACACCTCAAATAAATACGATTCTTTATGGTTCCAAAAAGGCACCTTAAAAAATGAAGTACTCTTGAGGTCACAAATTGTGACCTTAGAAAATGATGAATTTTTAAGGTCGCAAAATGCGACCATAAACAATTGCAGTTAAATTATGAGAAATAAACTTGTAAAAATAGAACCTCAAGTCATCGAAAACCGGATTTTTACCATACGGGGCGTACAGGTGATGTTTGATTTTCACCTTGCAGAGCTTTATGGTGTTGAGACAAAAAGATTGAATGAACAGGTTAAACGAAATATAGCACGGTTTCCTGAAGAATTTATGTTCAGGCTGTCAGAGGAGGAGTACAATTCTTTGAGGTCGCAAAATGCGACCATAGACCAGACCGAATTTTTGAGGTCGCAAAATGCGACCTCAAGTGACACAATAACAAACTTGAGGTACCAAAATGGCACCTCAAGTTCTGCTCATGGTGGCCGGCGGTATCTGCCTTATGTTTTCACCGAGCAGGGTGTTGCCATGCTTTCCGCGGTATTGCGCAGCGAAACAGCAATAAAGGTTAGTGTCCGGATTATGCAGGCGTTTGTAAGTATGCGTAAATATTTAACTGAAAATGCCGGACTATTCCAGCGGCTTGATAAAGTAGAACGCAAACAGATTGAAACAGATGAAAAGTTTGAAAAAGTATTTGATGCATTGCAGCAAAAAGAGCTTAACCCCAAACAGGGCATTTTCTTTAACGGGCAGGTTTTTGATGCATATGCTTTTGTGTCTGGTTTGGTTCGAAGGGCGAACAACTCCATCATTTTGATTGATAATTATGTGGACGAAACAGTGCTTACCTTGTTTAGCAAAAGGAAAAAAGGCGTAAACTGTACAATCTATACAAAAACCATAAGCAAACAATTGAAACTTGATATTGATAAGCACAACGAACAGTATGCACCTGTAATAGTAAAGGAATTAAAAGAAGCACATGATCGATTTCTCATTATTGATGAGGCCGAACTTTACCATATTGGTGCATCCCTCAAAGACCTCGGGAAAAAGTGGTTTGCTTTTTCGAAAATGGATGCAGAAACAGTAACTATTATTAAAAAAATTAAGGCCCTGAAATGAGCGAGTGGAAAGAATATAAACTTGG
>JAGNBV010000189.1 GCA_018004645.1 Bacteroidales bacterium | reverse complement strand
CAAAGGATATAGAGTCTTTTTTACATTGTTCGAAAAAGACATTCAGCACCGGGAATACGGATTTTTCGGCTTTTGAAATATCATGGCTGATAAGAAGAAACTGATAGCCGGGGTTGCCGATGATATCAGCGTTATGATTGACTTTGTTCACATCGTCCAGCATGAAGTCGTGTATGGGTGCGGGTTTGTATTCCTGTATAATGGTTTTTTCCTGATCCACGAATTCAAATTGTTTGAAGTACGCTGTATCCTGATAAGGAAGTGTTTTAGATGTCCATTTTTTTATTTCGCCGGTTTCTTTGTGTTTATACACGAGTTTAATATCCGCTTTTTCTTCCTGATCTACCACTTTCTCTGAAATTCTGTTTCCAATCTTCCATGGCATAAAATCAAGCAGGGGCAGGTGGCGGTAACAATACACCGAAATCCATAGTATGACGGCAAAACCGATAAACATGATTCCGTATTGGGTTACATTAGGGAACCGGTTTTTGATAATATTTCTTCCCCAGAAAACGATAAGGGCGAATATCAGCAGGCCGACATTTTTATAAAAAGTTTCCCAGTTGGTAAGTATTAAGGCATCGCCAAAACAACCGCAGTCCGACACGGGATTTTTTACCGCCAGAATAATGGTGAGTATGGTGAAAAAGGTCATGTACAATATCATTATCCATGAAAAAAATTTTATTTTGACATTGAACAGGAAGCAAAACCCAATGATAAACTCCGAACAAAAAAGACAAAATCCCATTATTAGCGAGGCCGGCATCAGCCAGGGCATACCGAAGGCCATGAAATAATCATCAAATTTGTACATAGAGCCAAGCGGGTCAACGGCTTTTACAAAGCCAGAAAAAATAAATACCAAGCCCAGAACAATACGGGCAAAATGTATCGAAAATATGCGCAGGCGCTTAGAAAAAGCGTATAACATAAAATCTGCAAAAGCAATGGCTATAAGAATTATTATTACTATCAGATTGGTACTCATAACGGGTTTGATTTAGTTGTTATATATTTCCTCGTTGATTTTTATCAGCGCGAATACGGCATAGTTGATCATATCAAAATAGTTTGCATCAACGCCTTCCGAAACCTCTGTCAATCCTTGATTATCTTCAATTTGTTTGGTTCTGAAAATTTTCATCAGGATAATATCGGTGAGCGAACTAATGCGCATATCGCGCCAGGCCTCGCCATAGTCGTGGTTTTTATCCATCATCAGGTTTTTGGCAAGACGGACATATTTGTCGTACAGCTCCGAGGCCTTTGGTATTTCCAAATTGATGTTGGTGAAATCGTTCAGTTCCAGTTGTATCAAGGCCATGACAGAGTAATTGACAATGCCGATAAACTCGGAGAAAATACCTTCAGAAATTTTTTGCGTTCCTTTTTCTTCTATGCTTCGGATGCGTTGTGCCTTAATAAAAATCTGGTCGGTAAGCGACATCGGGCGCAGTATCCTCCAAGCGGTGCCGTAATCGTTCATTTTTTTTACAAAAAGTTCCCTGCAGGCAGCAATGGCGACGTCGTATTGTTTTTCGGTCTGGTTCATGTATTTTATTACATTTGTAAAATATTAACGTGCAAAGATAAAAAAAATTAGAAACTGGTGAATCATTACTTTCTGAATTGCCGGGGCAAATTAGTGTCGCTCGAAAAGCCGCTGATCATGGGGATACTGAATGTTACTCAGGATTCTTTTTATGACGGTGGCTGTTATCGTGATGAACTTTCATGGCTGACACATACCGAAAAAATGCTGGCCGATGGCGCTGATATTATTGATGTGGGTTGTGTTTCCACCCATCCCGGGGTGATTTACAAAAGAGAAGTGGGCGCTGATATTATTGATGTGGGTTGTGTTTCCACCAGGCCGGGATCCAGGCCCATAACCGCCAAAGACGAAACAGCACAGGCCGTTAAAGTGCTTACCTCGTTAAGAAAAAGCTTTCCTGAGATAATTATTTCTGTTGATACCTACAGGGCTGATGTGGCCCGTGCTTCAGCAGATGCCGGAGCCGATATAATTAATGATATTTCGGGGGGCATGATGGATGTAAATATGTTTCCAACGGTCGCTGAATTACACATACCTTATATATTGATGCATATGCAGGGGACCCCGGAAACTATGCAAATGAAGCCATCATATACTGATGTAACTAAAGAAATCCTGTTTTTTTTATCGGAAAAAGTTTGCCTGTTGAAACGAATGGGGGTTAACGATATTATTATAGATCCCGGTTTCGGATTCGGCAAAACGATAGAACAAAATTTTCATTTGTTAAAGGATATTGACTTTTTTAAATTTTTATCTCATCCCTTATTAATTGGTGTTTCCAGAAAATCAATGATATGGAAGGTGTTGAAAAGTTCGCCCGAAAAGGCCCTTAACGGCACCAGTGTGCTGAATACCTACGCCCTGCTGAAAAAAGCAGGGATTATTCGTGTGCATGATGTAAAAGAAGCCCGGGAGTGTGTAGAACTTATTAATTTTTTATCCGTATAAAAATTATTTTCGGGTTGTGGTAATTATTAATTTTTATTTATCTTCACAACGTTTTTTGAAAAAAAATATTGATAATATTAGATATATAGATAGGATGAAAATTTGCAAAGTCACATTTAATGATAAGGTGTAACGAAAATTTCTGTATAAAAAATTCATGGAGCGTAAATAATATTTATTAAACCAAAAACATATGAAAAAGTTTTTCCTTTTTTTAATCTCTTTTGTTGTCCTGTCGGCCTTTTCCTCTCAGGTAAAAGCACAGCTGACGGTGGATACATCTCTTACGGTACAGCAGATGGTACAGAATTATCTGCTGGGTTCCGGTGTAACAGTTACCAATGTGACCTATACCGGCAAACCCGGGTCGGTTGGGGCTTTTAATACAGGCGCCACACCCACAAACCTGGGTCTTGCCAGCGGTTTGGTGCTCTCAAACGGGCAGACAAACGGAACACCGGCGATAGGTTCTCCAGCCAGCAATCTTGCAGATCATAACAATGCAGGAATCAGCGATCCCTTACTGGAAAACCTTGTACCGCCATCAACTAATATCTTTGATGCATCAGTGCTTGAATTTGATTTTGTGCCGTTTGCCGACACAATGAAATTCAGGTATGTGTTTGCTTCGGAGGAGTACCCCGATTATGTCAGCGCCATGTATGCCGATGTATTTGGCTTTTTTGTTACAGGACCCAATCCTGCCGGCGGAAATTATACCAATCAGAATATAGCGCTGATCCCCGGGACATCACTACCGGTTACCATTGCCAATGTGAACAACGGCCCTGGCAACAGTGGCCCATGTAATAATTGCGCCTATTATATCGGCAATACTGGCGGCATGACGATTGTTTATAATGGATTTACTACGGTATTAACCGCCTGGTGCCTTGTTTCACCCTGTGCGTCATATCATCTGAAACTGGCCATTGGTGATGCCGGCGACGGATGGTGGGATTCTTCTGTTTTTCTCGAAGCAAACAGTTTCTCTACAAATAATATTGAGGTGACAGCTACGGATGCTGAAATCTGTACCGGAGAAAGCACTACCCTGACCGCTGTTGGTGC
>JAGNBV010000188.1 GCA_018004645.1 Bacteroidales bacterium | reverse complement strand
TTCCTTAAACGGGTGATGAAAACATCCATGCTGCGTCCGGTAAAATAATCGCTGTCGCCCCAGATTGATTTCAGGGCAATTTCCCTGTGTACCAGCCTGTTTTTGTTTACACACAAGAGTTTCAGCAAGTCGGCTTCTTTTCGTGTAAGGTACTGCTCACCGGCAACTGATTTCAGAATCATATTGGTGTAGTCGAAAGTAAAAGTACTCAGGGTATATACTTCCACATTGTCGATAAGCGGAAACTGCGATTTTTTTACAGCACGCCTGATGATGGCTTCGATACGGAGGCTGAGTTCTTCGGTACTGAAAGGCTTGGTAATGTAATCGTCGCATCCAATCTGGAACCCTTTGATACGGTCTTCTTTAAGGTTTTTGGCTGTCAGAAAAATAATAGGAATTTCCTTGTTGGTTTTTCTTATTTCTTTGGCAACGGCAAACCCGTCTTTTTTGGGAAGCATGATATCCAGGATGATCAGATCAAAATGCTCCGATTGAAATAATTCCAATGCGTCTTCGCCATTTTCGGCAAAAACTGTTTCATACAGAAGAATCTCGAGATAATCCTTTAAGACCAGGCTTAAATTAGGATCGTCTTCGACCAATAAAATTTTGGTTTTGTTGCTGCTACTTGTTGGTGTGTTCATCGTCGTTGATTTTATTAAAGTTTAATGGAAAAAATAATTCAAATACAGTGCCTTTGTTCAATTCGCTTCTTACCAGGTTGACTGCGCCCCCGTGGGCATCCATCACCGATTTCACATAATACAATCCCAGCCCGAAGCCTTTTACATTATGGATATCGCCGGTATGTACGCGATAAAATTTTTTAAAAATATTTTTTTGATTTGCAGCACTTATGCCCATGCCGTTATCTTCAATCAAAATACTTATTCCCTGATCCCGGTTGGCGGTAGTAATCTTTACCGCCGGGGCGCCAATGGAATATTTCACCGCATTGTCGAGCATATTGGTAAAGACATTGATAAAATGAAGCTCATCGGCCTTGATGACGGTCTGTGTGGCTTTTAAATCGGTAGTGATCAGTCCGCCCTTTTCTTTTACCATCATATTAAAAATGTCCACCGAGTTTTCGATAAGCTTATGGACATTAATCATCACAGGATTTAATTTGAGTTTGTTGTGATCCAGTACCGACATCTGAAGCACTTGTTCAACCTGGTTTCGCAGGCGCATGTTTTCATCGTAGATGATGTTGGCGTACTTCCTGGTTTTTTCGCAGTTTTCCGACACCTGCGGCTTCATAAGCATTTCGGAGGCTACCGAAATAGTAGATATAGGAGTTTTTAGTTCGTGTGTCATATTGTTGATGAAGTCATTTTTCATCTCGGAAACTTTCTTTTGTTTGAGCAATGATAATATGACATAAGTAAAACTCGATACCACTATCAACAGAAAAATACCTGAAAGAATAATCAGCCACAAAAACATTTTTCGTAAAATAATGTGTTTTTCATTCTCGAAATGAATAGTAACCACATAATTGTTTCTGTCGTTAAGGCGTGATAAAGAAATTTTGTGCCACGAATCGGAGATCTGGCTTATATCTTCTATGGTATAATTCCCACACAACAAATCATCATTGACGGTATCGAGCAGGGCGTAATCATATTCAATTTTGGGTTTAAAATGTCCAAATTCATTATCCATCATAGTATCCAACACGGTGCAAATGCCATCGTGGAACCAATGGTTGACCAATACCGAATCATTTTTGGCATCACATATACTGCCGTGCTCTATACGTATATACTTCTCGCGATAATCATACAACTGTTTTTCAATTTTCGAGAGCTTGCTTTGCACCATCAGGTTGAACTCGTTGGTACGCAGATCAATGGCACGTTTGACCCATAATACCTGTGTCAATACAATCCCCATAAGCGACAGGGTTGTAATAATTAATATGAATTGTATCAACCTTTTTTTCATTACACAAATATAAGTCTTTTACTGGCAAGAAGCATCAAATGTTAATTTTTAACTATTATTTAACATGCTAAATAACTGAAATTAATACTTTTATGCAATATTGCATTGACTTCTTAACAATACTAGATTGATTTATTTAATATTGCCATATTAACATTTCAACCTATCAAAAAAATTGTAAAAATTGAAAAAAAATTATCTTTGACAAGATAAAGATAAAAAATCCAAAGCAAAAAAAATCAAATAAACGAAAAAAACATGTTTGAAAACATTGAACCCGGGATCACCCACTGCGAGGAAAAAACAGTAACTTTTAACGACACGGCTGCTTATTACGGCTCGGGGATGGTGGAGGTTTTTGCCACACCGGCCATGATAGCGCTTATGGAACACACCGCGATGAAGGCCGTGCTAGGGCACCTGCCCGAAGGGTATAACACTGTGGGTACCGAGGTTTGTGTGAAACATTTTAAGGCTACGCCCATAAACAAAGTGGTGCGCTGTGAGGCACGTCTGGAAAAAAGGGAGGGCAAAAAACTGTATTTCTCCGTTCTGGCCAGCGACAACAAAGGTATCATCGGTTCGGGAACACACAGCCGGTATATCATCAATACCAAAGAATTTATGGAAGGCCTGACCAAAAAGTTATAACCACTTTTTCCGGATAAAAAACCAAAGAAACAGTATCAGCACGCCCAGCATAATAGCCGTCACAATGACGAAGGCAGCAGGATGATTCTGAAAAGGCAGGCCCACGTTCATGCCATATACGCTGGCAATAAAAGTCATAGGAAGCATCACCGTCGAGATGAGCGTAAGCATTTTTATGATTTCGTTGATCTTGTTTGTCTGCAACGAGTCATAGGTTTTTGAGAGGCCTTCGATAAGTTCTTTATAATCTTCTATCATATCCCAGAGTTTCTGATAGTAGTCGAGGATATTACCCCAGTATTCTTCCATCTCTTCGGCAAAGCCTTTGATTTCGCCCGATTCAAACTTGTGAAACACGCGTACCTGCGGCCTGAAACTGGTATCCAGCAGAATAACATTTTTCCGGGTAACCGAGATTTTTTCAATAATTTTTTGCGACTTATCGTTAAACAGGCCGTAGTTAATTTGGTCCACTTCGCTACCTATGCGGCCCACCAGCGACAGGGTGTCTTTCATCAGGCGTTCCATGATCTCATAAAGCAGGGCATCGCTGGTTTCGGCGCTAAGCTCCTGTTTAAAAGCTTCCAGATTTTCTTTTACGGTATTAAAGAATTTTTTCACTATCCAGTGCGAGTTCCCGATGGTGATAATAAAATCCTTACCCCAAAAAATTTTGACTTCCTTGGTATCAAGGAACCTGTTGGCTTTGTCAAAACTCGGGAAATGAAGAATCAGGAAATAATAATCGTCGTAAATATCGATCTTGGGGCGTTGAACCTTGCTTCGGCAGTCTTCAATGTCAAGGGGGTGGAAATTATAATTCTCTATTAAATAGTCGAAATTTTCTTCACTGGGGTTTAAAATATGTATCCAGTTAAACGTGCTAAATTTGATGGTTTCTATCATAGCCATCTCCTCCCCTTTTATTGTGCAAAATTCTACATTCCGTTAATTGTTGTTTTTATGATGGCAAAAGTAAACACTTTTTCGTTTTATCCCAATCTTTTTTTGGCTAAATCATTTT
>JAGNBV010000002.1:38588-69076 GCA_018004645.1 Bacteroidales bacterium | reverse complement strand
CGCTGATACATGATAACACCAGCGAACGCATAGGGTTAAGCATAAAAGGCGCCGGCTCCTTGCTGGGTACACAGTTCAAATGCAACACCTCAAATGGTAGTTACAACGGGTTTTATTTTGATGCCGCCTATGGGGCTTCGCAAACTAAAATTTCTGACCAGGGAATTTCTACCCTACCTAATGATAACAAGTGGTATAATGTGCCTACAAATTTCTATTGTATTGATGCTGCTACTGGGTTTTCAATAACACCCTTAAAAAGATGGTATTATCGAAGTGTTGGTACTCAATATAATCCGACGATATCTTCTAACGCAAATTATGGAATCAATAAATTTTCAGCGGGTAACCCAACCCAATCCTCTTGCTCATCTTGTGGAACAATAGGAATGTCAGGTAGTGCCTCGACATTTACCCTTAGTGAAACAACAAATACACTGGACAGTGCTGAAATGAGCGGAATAGTGAACGAAAGCAACAACTACACCGAGTTAGATGTGTCGTTCAAATACTTTGAAAAGCAATATGCCTACCACAAACTTGATGCAAACATTGCAGAGTTAAATGCGCTAACCGAGCAATATTATTATGATTTAAAGAACGGGAATATTGGCAAGTTTGATGATGTTTATAGGAATACAGAACTAGGAAATATTGATGATGCTATGCTTTTAAATAATCAAATTGTTCCTTTAAATTACATTGAACAATATCGTAAATGGGTAAATTCGGTCTATTTCGATTATATTGTACCGCAAAAAGTAATACCACAGGCTACAATTAATGATTTGCAAACATTAGCATCCACATCACCATTCGTAAACGGTGATGCTGTTTACACTGCCCGAGCTATCGTGGGATATACCGAACCTGTTGTTATACCGAAGAACTTGGAAAACGATGATAACAATAGTTCTGATATTACAGTGAAAATATATCCAAATCCGGCCGAAAATAATATCAATGTGGAACTATCAGGTATAGCAACCCGGCAATTTAGATTTGTAATAAGAAATATTCTTGGGGTAAAACTCTTAGAAAAGCAAATTGGAGGAAATGAATCACTAATTTCTATTGATATAAGCAATTTGAATAATGGACTTTACTTATACGAAATCATTAATATTAAAGGGTTAAACATTAAGAATGGGCGATTAGTCATCAGTAAGTAGATGAAGTTGATAAAGTATATATTATTATTTGCTTTAACATTGGCTAATGTACAGATGTGCATTGGCCAATGTTTATCTATTAATTTTATTAAAAATTCCGAATTAGAAGATTTTTCATGTTGTGCAAATAATTTAGAAATGCTATTTTGTGCTAATGATTGGTTACAACCGACTTATAGCAATGCTGAATACATAAATACCTGTGCTTTAAGTTCAATAATTATTGACCATGATTACATTTTTCTAATCCATAATATTTATTTTGGTAATGGTTGTGCAGGAATGGTGAATTACTTGTTTAATAATAATGTAAATCCCACAGTAGAGTTAAGAGAATATATTCAAGGAGAGTTATTAGACTCTTTAGTATCAGGCCAATTATATTATTGTGAATTTTGGGTAAAGCCATTTAATTTCAATAATAATAATCCATATTGTGCAATTGATGCTTTGGGGATTTTTTTCTCGGATACTCTTCCCAACAGGACTATGAATGATGAAAAAGTAATGCTTTTTAATTCACAAGTAAATAATCTACCGGGGAATATTATTTCTGATACAACTAATTGGACAAAAATATCAGGTACATTTTATGCTAAAGGTGGAGAAAAGTACTTTACTGTTGGTACGTTTAAAAAAGAATTTGAAATTAATAGAATTTATTTTGGCACACCACAAACGAACTATTCGTACTATTTTTTCGACAATTTTTCTCTTTGCCCCTGTGAAGATACTATACCGCCGGATACTGTAAACACAGTAACTCCGGTGCTTGAAGTTTATCCGAACCCGGCAAGTGATAATTTATTTGTTTTGTTTGATGGATATGATCAATTACAAGCCATTGACCTCGAGATATACAATATTTTAGGAGAATTGGTGATGAACAAACAAATTTTAAGCAGCGACGCACCCACAAGTATTAATATAGCGCCAATAGCTTCGGGCTGTTATGCAATTGTATTAAAAAATGGAAGTAGTATTTTGTGTAAGGATAAGCTGGTGGTAATTAAATGAAATATCGATCAACCTTGCCTGCAGCAAGCAGGGATTTCTGATCTTTGAAGTTCAGGAAGATCTAAAGACACCAGGCGCCCATCGGCATTAATTACCAATAACCTTAAATTCCGTCCGGCGGTTTACGGCCCTGCCCTCTTCGCTGTCATTTGATTCGAGAGGCTTGGTAAGCCCATAACCTTTATAGGATAAGCGGGTCTTGTCAATGCCCTTATTTACCAGATATTCATAAACCGATTTTGCCCTGTTTTCCGAAAGTTTCTGGTTGTATTCGGCCGTGCCTTTGTTGTCGGTATGCCCGCCAATCTCTATCTTCATGGTTTTGTTCTGGTTCAGCAGCTCAGCCAGGCGGTTCAGTTCCACCTGCGATTCGGGTTTCAGGTCGAACTTGTCGAAATTAAAAAAGATGTTTCTCAAAACCACCACACTGCCTGTTTCGATGGGTTGCAACAGCACGTCCTTCAAAAAAGGTTTGAGTTTGGAATGATCGCCTTTTAGCTCGAAGTTTTCGGAATAGAACAAATACCCTTCTTTTGAAACATTCAGTGCATAGTTGCGGTCGGTGGGCAGGCTCACCATAAACTCGCCGGTTTGTGGATCGGAAAACGACTGCGCGGCCACTTCCGAGTTGGTGAGATCGATAAGTTCAAATTTAGCTCCTATTCTTTTTTTCGATTTGGCATCATACACCGTGCCTTTCATGTAGGTAACCGCTGTGGGGCGCGCTTCTTCGTATAGTTCAAAAGCATAAATATCCATACCCCCTACTCCGCCATATTTATCTGACGAAAAATAAGCTTTGTTGCCACGTGCGTTTACAATCAGGTAACCCTCATCATTGAATGTGTTTATCGGATAGCCGAGGTTTTTTGGCGTGGACCACTGTCCGTCTTCCAGCAGTTTTGAGTAAAAAATATCCATCCCTCCCATGCCCGGATGACCGGTAGAGGTAAAATAAAGCGTCTTGCCGTCGGAATGTATAAAAGGCGACATCTCGGAATAACCCGTATTTATTGAGTCTCCCAGGTTGACAGGCGCTGTCCATACGCCGGCTTCATTTTTGGTAGTTTTCCAAATATCCATCAGTCCTTTGCCACCCTCGCGGGCGCTGGCAAAATACAGGGTCTTGCCGTCAGGCGAGATGCTTGGCTGCGAATCCCATGCGCCAGAGTTTACCCGTATCCCCATATTTACTGGGGTGCTCCATCCGGCGCCCTTGCGTTCCGATACATACAGGTCGCAGCTACCCATACCGTCGGCACGGTTACAGATAGTAAAATACAAGATATTACCATCGGGCGAAATGCTCTGTGCACCCTCGTTGCCGTGCGAATTGAGGGGTGCGCCGATTTTAAGCGCCTTTCCCCACACACTGTCAGAACTTTTAACACACATATAAAAATCTTCTTCCTTGTCCGAAGAGTGAATGGTGTTGGCATCGCGGGGCCTGAGCACAGTAATCACCAGTTTACTTTCATCAACGGTAAGGGAGGGCGAGTATTCATTGTTTTCGCTGTTTACGCTGTCGCCAAGGTTTACAGGGGTAAAAGGCACCGGGTTCTTCATGGCATTGATAGCGAAATTACACGACTTCAGCAAAAACTGCGAACGTTTTACGTATTTGGGGTTCTGTTTGTCGTACGAAAGGAATTTTTCAAAATGTTGTTTTGCATCATCGTACCTCCCGATTGAAAATTCATTAGTACCCAGGTTGAAATATATGCCTTCATAAAATTCCGGATCTAAGTCCACAACATTTTTGTAAGAATTTATGGCCTTTTCGGTAAGTTTTTGTTCGTCGTAAATATTACCAAGCAACATGTGTGCTTCCAGAAACTGTTCGTCTTCCTTAATGGCTTTCAGCAGGTTGGATTCGCAGCTCAGCATGTCTTTCGCCTGAAAGCTCTCCATGGCTTTATCAAAAAGTTTTATGGCTTTCTGATTGGTGGTCGTATATTTTCCCTGGGCAAAGGCAGACTGCATGCAAAGAAGTAGAATAATTATGGTTGTCAGCGATTTGAATTGTTGCATAGTATGATGATTTATAATTATAACCTGACAAATGTATAATTATTTTGCAAATAGCGGACCGGAATATAAAAGTGGGTTGCTCAAGCCCATGCTGATTTCAGGGAATCCTCATAAATTTATGCGATTGCAACGAAACGCCCCATTGCGGGTGTTTCAAAATGTAATCGACAATGCGGGGGATAACTGTCTTATACCGGCTCCATTCGGGTTGCAGCAGGAGTCTGCATTCCTTCCTGACGAAACGGGCGTTGGCTTCAGCCCAGTCAAAGTCGTCATCATCGTACACTATTACCTTCAGCTCATCGGCCAGTTGAAAAATTTCAGCCAGCGGCGGCGCATTACGTTTGGGCGACAGGCATATCCAATCCCAGGCACCGCTTAGTTTTTCACTGCCCGATGTTTCAAGATAGGTTTTGATTCCTTCTTTTTTAAGCCCTGCACATAAATAATCGAGCTGGCAGAGCAAGGGCTCTCCGCCGGTAACCACAACGGCTTTGGCAGCACATTTAGCGGCTTTGGCAATAATAGCATCCGTTGAAGTCAGGGGATGATAGCCTGCAATCCACGATTCTTTGACATCGCACCAGCGGCAGCCCACATCGCAGCCGCCTATGCGGATAAACCAGGCAGCTTTGCCGGTGTGTGTGCCTTCGCCCTGCAAAGTATAAAACTCTTCCATCAGCGGAAGCAGTTTACCTTCTTTCAAAAGCTGGTTGGTATCCAATTTATTTGTAGTATTCTTTTTTTGCCGCTTTCAGGGTATTCATCAGCAGCCCCACTATGGTCATAGGGCCAACTCCCCCCGGAACAGGCGTAATATATGAACATTTTTTTGCCACCTCATCAAATTTCACATCGCCTTTCAGACGGAAGCCGGATTTGGAGGTTTCGTCGGGGACCCTGTGGATGCCGACGTCAATAACCACGGCTCCGGGTTTAACCATATCCTCAGTAACAAACCCCTGCCTGCCGATGGCTGCAACCAGAATATCTGCCTTGCTGCATATTTCGGCTAACTGCTGAGTCTTGCTGTGGCAAAGGGTTACCGTACAATTGGCCGATTTATTGTTGCGCGACAGCAGAACGCTCATTGGCGTGCCAACAATATGGCTGCGACCTATCACCACGCAGTTTTTTCCTTCGGTCTCAATCTTGTAACGTTCCAGCAAAAGCATGATACCGTATGGTGTTGCAGGCAGATAAGAAGGCAATCCGAGCAACATCCTGCCGGCATTCACCGGATGAAAACCGTCAACATCTTTTTTGGGGTTGATGGCTTCGATGATTATTTGCTCGTTGATATGTTTTGGCAAAGGCAGTTGCACGATAAAACCGTCAACTTCTTCGTCGTTATTTAAAAAATCCACTACCTTAAGCAGTTCAGATTCAGGAATGTTTTCGGGGTATTTATATACCGAAGAAATAAAACCTGCTTCCTTGCAGGAACGTTCTTTTGAGGCCACATAGGTTTGGCTGGCAGGGTCCTCTCCTACCAGCACCGCTGCCAGATGCGGCGACTTACCTGTGTCTGCAATCATCTTGCTCACTTCAGCAGCTATTTCGGATTTGATCTCGTCTGAGATTTTTTTTCCATCAAGTAAAACCATAATTGTTTCAATTAAATTCACGCAAAGGTAGTTAATCTGCCGGATAAAAATTGAAATCATTTTGCTCCGGGATTTTTTTTATATATTTGCCGGAAACTATAATATTTATTGCAGATGTTTGAAAACCTGAGCGAAAAATTCGACCGCGCGTTTAAGATTATAAAAGGCCAAGGTCATATTACGGATATCAATGTAGCCGAGTCGTTGAAAGAAGTTAGAAAAGCGTTGCTCGATGCCGACGTGAGTTATAAAATTGCCAAAAGTTTTACCGAAGATGTCAAAGCCAAGGCGCTGGGGCAAAATGTGCTGACCTCCGTGTCGCCCGGACAACTGATGGTGAAGATAGTACACGACGAACTGACGCTGCTGATGGGCAGCGAAAAGTCGGATATCAACCTGAAGGGCAGTCCTGCCATTGTGCTGATAGCGGGATTGCAGGGTTCTGGAAAAACCACTTTTGCCGCCAAACTGGCCAACTACCTGAAAACAAAAAAAGGTAAGAATCCGTTGCTGGTGGCTTGCGACGTGTACCGTCCGGCCGCTATTGAACAGTTAAAAGTGCTCGGACAGCAGATCAGTGTGGAGGTATTCAGCGAGGAAGAAGATAAAAAGCCTGTTTCGTTAGCAAAAAAAGCTATCAACTATGGTAAAGATAAAGGCCATAATGTTATCATCATCGACACCGCCGGACGTCTGGCTATTGATGAAGAAATGATGAACGAGATCTCCAATATTAAAAACGCCGTTGTTCCTCATGAGATTTTGTTTGTGGTGGATTCCATGACAGGCCAGGATGCCGTGAACACAGCCAAAGCCTTTAACGACAGGCTTGATTTTGATGGCGTGGTGCTGACCAAACTCGACGGCGACACCCGCGGCGGTGCAGCCCTGACCATCAGGTCGGTGGTGAACAAACCCGTGAAATTTATCGGCCTTGGCGAAAAGATGGATGCCATTGATGTGTTTCATCCTGAACGTATGGCCAGCCGTATCCTGGGCATGGGTGATATCGTGTCACTCGTTGAACGTGCACAGGAGCAATACGATGTGGAAGAAGCCCAGAAGCTTCAGAAAAAAATTGCCAAAAACCAGTTTAATTTCAACGATTTTATCAGTCAGATAAAGCAAATAAAGAAAATGGGTAACGTCAAAGACCTCGTAGGCATGATACCCGGCATGGGCAAGGCCATGAAAGATGTGGACATTGACGAAAACGCCTTCAAAGGTATCGAAGCCATCATCGGCTCGATGACACCTGAGGAAAGAGAAAACCCCGACATCATCAACGGCAGCCGCCGCAAACGTATTGCTGCCGGCAGCGGCAACAGCATACAGGAGGTAAACCGTTTGATAAAACAATTTGAAGACACCCGCAAAATCATGCGTTCGATGACCAACGCAGGCAAAAACCCGGTAAAACAAATGCGGAATATGCGACAGATGATGAGGAAATAGTTGGAAGTGGAAAGTAGAAAGTAGAAAGTTAAAAGTAGAAAGTTAAAAGTTGAAAGTTGAAATTTGAAAGTCATTAGTCATTGGTCAGTAGGTAGTAGTTGTAGTTAATAGTTAATAGTTAATAGTTAATAGTTGAACCGCTGAGGCGGATAAGAAGTTAGGAGCAAGTTATTGTAAATTGGAAACAAAAAGTAAAATTAAAAATAAAAAATTATGAAAAAATTTACCCTGTATCTTTTATTTGTGGCAGCATTGATGCTGTTTCAGACGGCTGCCTTTGCGCAACCCGGCTCCTCGTGCAGCACACCTTACGTGATTACTGCCCTGCCATTTAACCAGGCAGCCATGACCACAGTCGGGTTTCCCGATATTTTTGATAATACCGCTGCCTGTGCCAGCAACTACATGACTGGCAATGATTTTATTTTTTCATATACCCCGGCTTTCACACAATATGTGAATATTGCTTTAGCCAACACAGGTAATGCGGTAGGACTTTTTGTCACCGACGGCTGCCCCGACCTGCCCGGCACCTTATGCGTGGCCTCCAGCGAAGCCATGATGGGAAACCCGTCACTGGCAAATGTTCAGCTCAACGCGGGTACTACCTATTTCATCATTGTTTCTACCATGGACCCTATATATATTGTTCCTAATCCGTCTACAGCTTTCGATATACAAATGGATATGCTCAACCCTTATGATGTGGCAGTAACAAGTATTATCAGCCCTGTTTCGGGTTGCGCCCTCACAGCCGCAGAAGATGTTACCATTGAACTGCTTAACAACGGCATTGCACCTGTGGATTCATTTCTTGTGGAATATGTTATTAACGGCAGCACCATCGTTACAGATACCGTTTATGGCCCTATACTTCCTGACAGCACCCTGCAATTTACTTTTACGGTAAAAGGCAACTTCTCGACCGTCAACACAACATACAACCTGATGGCATACAGCAAACTGGCCGATAATAATGCGGCCAACGATACTGCTTTCATGACGGTAACCAATGCGCCTGTTATCAGCACTTTTCCTTATTACGAAAACTTTGAAGTCGGCAACGGCGGATACGGCACCAGCGGCACACTATCTTCGTGGGCATGGGGAACACCCAACAAATCGGTCATAACACATGCCTCTTCACCGGTCAATTGCTGGGTCACCGGTTTGGTGGTAAGCTATAACCAGGGTGAAGCCTCGTACCTCGACTTTCCCTGTCTTGATTTTTCCAGTCTAACAGCTCCTGTTCTGGAATTTGACCTTTGGGTGGCCACTACCGGTACTTTGGACTATTGCCGCGTGGAATATTCAAAAGACGGCGGCACAACATGGCAAATACTGGGACAACAAAATGATCCTATAAACTGGTATGATGGCGCCAACGGCTGGGCTACCCCGGGAACAGATTTTATTACTGTCCGCCACAGAGTGGATAGCCTGGCCGGCAACCCCAACGCCAAACTAAGGATTTATTTCTATGGTAGTCTCCTCAGCCAGTCCGACGGCGTAGCCGTTGATAATATTCATATTTACCAGGCTCCGGCCAACGACCTGAGCATCACCGAAATTCTATATCCGGGCACTTCCTGCGGACTAACCAACAACGAACACATGCAGGTTACTATCGAAAATCTCGGCACTGCCGTACAGAGCAATTTCAACATAGGATTTTCCATTAACGGTGTTAATGCTACGCCGGAAATGGTAACTTCTGCCATCAACCCCGGAGCATCGCTGCAATATACCTTTACTACACCAGCCAACCTAAGCGCGGTCCAGCAATATGATATCAAATGCTTCACCAGCCTTGTGGGCGATGCTGATCTTACCAACGACACCACCGCCATTACCATAAATAATATGCTCGGCATCAGCGCCTTTCCTTATCTGGAAGATTTTGAAACCAGCGACGGAGGTTGGGTAAGCGGCGGATTAAACTCTTCATGGGCATGGGGGACACCGGCAAAACCCATTATCAACCATGCAGCCTCCCCTGACAAATGTTGGGTAACCAACCTGACCACCAATGCCAATATGCTTGAAATGTCGAACCTTCTGGGCCCATGTTTTGATTTCACTACACTCACCATGCCTGTAGTTGAGTTCAACATATGGTATAATACGGCCTCCATGGCACCGGGCATGGATAGTATCATCCTGCAGGTATCCATCGACAGCGGAGCTACCTGGACGCGCGTGGGAACCATGTTTGATGCCAACTGGTATAATACGCAATATGGCTGGAGTGGCAACCTTTCGGACTGGACACATGTACGCCACACGCTTGATTCGGCCGGAGGCGAGCCCAATGTCCGCCTACGCCTGTATTACTATGGCCCCTACGCTACTATTTGCGAAGGAGTAGCCATTGATGATATCTATATCCACGAAGCACCGGTAAACGACCTGGGTGTTACCAATTTGTATTCACCTGTTAACGGCTGCAATATGACGAACCACGAATTTGTTGGCGTATATTATTCCAATTTCGGACAAAATGCACAAAGTCATTTCCCGATCAGTTATCAGATTAACGGCGGACAATGGGTTACGGATACCATCAACACTCCAATATATTATAATGAAACCCTGTTTCACAGTTTTAGCCAAACTGCCGACCTGTCAGCTCCCGGTGCTTATGTTTTTAAAGTTACCACAGGTTTAACCAACGACGAAGACAACACCAATGACACAATTACCGTAACGATAACCAACAGTGCAGGTATCAATACGTTTCCCTACACCGAAAATTTTGAAGCCAACGATGGCGGGTGGTACACCGAAGGCACCTCATCGTGGGCATGGGGTGTTCCTGCATCACCAGTAATAAACTCCGCCCATTCGCCTACCAAAGCATGGAAGACCAACCTTACCGGCAACACCCTCAGCGGCGAAGAATCGTACCTGATAAGCCCCTGCCTTGATTTTACAGGATACAGCAGCCCCACTATTGAGTTATATGTTTGGCACGAAACTATGATGATGATGGGCGCAACTGCCGTCCTGGAAGCTTCTATTGACGGCGGCGTGAACTGGTTTGTGGTCGGCCCCAACGAAACTACCGACTGGT
The DNA here is from genome assembly GCA_018004645.1 of Bacteroidales bacterium. Taxonomy (GTDB): domain Bacteria; phylum Bacteroidota; class Bacteroidia; order Bacteroidales; family CAIWKO01; genus CAIWKO01. Next base: position 58,721 of record JAGNBV010000002.1, on the reverse strand, counting down.
ATTCAGCCGGATTAACCGGCACCAATGCATGGACAGGCAGCTCGGCAGGTTGGGTTTACAAAGCCCATCTTCTGGATAACTGCGCCAACCAAAGCGGTGTAAAACTCAGAATACATTATATGCCCGGCCAGTTTGCCATGACACCCGAAGAAGGTATTGCCATTGACGATATTCATATTTTCGATTGCATCATGCCTGTTCCTGCCTTTAGCTATACTTCTAACGGGGCCGCGGTTTCTTTTACCAACACTTCCACCGGCGCCCTTAGCTACTTATGGAAATTCGGCGATGGCACCACCAGCCCCAACACCAACGCTTCGCACACCTACCCCACTTCAGGAACCTATGCTGTTACTCTGGTAGCCTATAACGACTGCGGAGCCGACTCAATAACTCAAAATATTACGATCTCTGTCGGAGGTATAGATGATAATTTGTCCGGTAACAATATAATTTGTTCGCCAAACCCCAACCATGGTTCTTTCAATTTGATTATAAACCAGCTTGTTTCGGGGAAAATTAATATGACTATTTATTCTCTTACCGGTCAGGAAGTTTTAAATAAAACAATTACTATCGATTCGGACAATATGACTCTGCCTGTTAATATTTCTGAATTTGGCAAAGGAGTGTATTATTTACATCTCACCGGAAGAGACGTGAATGTTATCCGGAAAATCGTGGTTGAATAATAATTTCAACAAGATTTAAAAAAGGTCGGCAGCAAACTGCCGGCCTTTTTTTTGTCTGCTTCCTTCCATATTTTTATAAAAAAATGTATGGTAAATGTATGAAAATGGCTTTTTTAAGATTTTTGTTATATATTTGAACACCGATACTGTATCAGTAAAAAGTTTGATTATGCATTTGCACATGGAACTCATACAATTACTTTTTGGGCATAACCATTATCAAATTTCGCTTTGACTCATTTCGATTAAGTAGTGTACTAGTCATAATAAATTAATAATTAAATCCATCTATATGAAGCAATATTATTTTCACGACGGGCAAAACCAGCAAGGTCCCTTTGATTTTGAACAATTGAAAAACAGTAAACTTACACGGGACAGTCTGGTGTGGTGCGAGGGCATGGAAACCTGGAAAGCTGCCGGAGAATTAGATGAGCTTAAATCTTTGTTTGCTGCTGTGCCCCCGCCTCTTCCAAAAAACGTGAATATTCCGCCACCTTTTACGCCGAAAGTTCCGGCAGCGCCAGTTCCCCAAAAAAAGAAAAGAAAAGGCCTGGTGTGGATCATTGTTGGAGCCAGCCTTGGTGCTATACTTATTACTGCATTAATTATTTTTCTTTTTTTCAAATCCTGTAATACAAATAAAGGAACGTCATCTACTGTGGATTCTGTTGCGGTTCAGACCGATACGGCAGTAGCCGGTACCGCATCAGAAACTTCATCAGGAAAAAATGATGGAAAAAGTAAAAATGCCATAACCGATTCTAAAAAAGAGAATAACCTTACCGCCGACCAGCAAAAAGAAGAAGAACAAAAAGCGGCATACCGCACCAACTGGAGAAAACATGTTTTTGCCAGGCCCAACTGGTCGAACGGACCTTTTAATATCATTGTAGATCCGACAGTTACCCTTACCAACAGTCTGCCCTATTCCGTTAATGAAGTCGGGGTATATGTAAATTATATTCTGCTGGATGGCTCAACGTGGAAAACCGAAAAAATTTCGTTTTACAATGTCGGGCCCAACAGGACTGTTACCAAAGACGCACCGCCAACCGAGAGGGGTACAACACTACAGGCACATATCTGCAAAGTCACATCGAGTTCTCTGGGATTATATTATTCAAACTAGAAGTTTCACCAATTCTACAGTAATGGAAGAATCCAGGTATCTGATATTTAAATCACCCATTGGAAATATTCTCATTGAAGAGAGAAATAAATTTATTACAGCAATAAGTTTTATTGATCAGGACCGTGAAATCAGGCAATCTTCTGCACCCTTGCTGAAAATATGTGCTAACCAGCTACAGGAGTACTTTACAGGTAAAAGGAAAAAATTTTCGATTCCTTTTGAGCAGCAGGGTACCGACTTTCAACAGCAGGTATGGAGCGAAGTGGGTAAAATTCCGTTCGGGAACCTAAGAAGTTATGAAAAAGTAGCTATAAAAATAAAAAACAAAAAAATTGTCCGTGCCGTTGGAAATGCGGTTGGCCGGAACAAACTTGCTATAATCATTCCCTGCCACCGGGTAATAGGCAAAAACGGAGCCATGACAGGCTATGCCGGCGGCCTGTGGCGCAAACAATGGCTAATTGAACATGAGCAATATTATTTGCTAAACCTCAATCAGTAAGACAGTTAGTTTTTCAGGCAAACCGATGCCTGGAAATCCGATTCACCACCAATTCGGCAAACAGCAGAAAAACCACCGGCAGTATGATGAATACGTATAGCGGATTGATTTTGGGAATTTGCAGGTTGTCGAAAAATTCACGTATGGTGGTTACCCAAGCCGGTGTCTGAAAGGTAATTACCGCTCCCGACATAAACGCCAGTACGCCCAGAGCAAGAATAAACACCGACATAATCACTGTAAACTTTATCAGTGTTTTTCTGCTTTGCGCCTTGCGTGCCATAATGCGGTTGTGAAGCTCCACCTGCTGCATAACCCTGTCGGTGATGGCCGGCGGGGCTTTTCGCACGTTTTCTGCCGACAATAGTATTTCTAACGATTTGAATAAATCATACTGCTCGCGGCATGCGCTGCATGATGTTATATGAGCTTCGGCTGCTGATTGCTCTGCAGGCGTAAGCAAGCCGTCGGCAAGCTCAAGGATAGTCTGTTCTGATAAGTGTTTCATAACAGCGAATATACGTTTTCTTTTAATTCATTTTTTAAAACTTCTGCCATTTTTATGCGCGCCCTGAACAATTTAACTTTGGTATTGGACAAACTCAGGTTAACCATTTCAGAAATATCGCTCAAGGACTGGTCTTCCATATAAAATAAGGTAACAATGGCGGCTTCATCTTCGGGCAGTGTGCTGATAGCTTTTTCCACATAATAAGTACGATCGGCCTTGCGCACAGGTTCGTCATCATTTGTCAACACCATATGAATATCGTCAATGTTCTGATGTGCCGGTTTTCTGCGTCTTACTTTTGTCATCGCCAAATTTAAAACTATTTTATAAAACCATGTGCTGAATTTCGACTCTCCTTTAAAATTTTTGAGGGCGATATAGGCTTTCAAAAAGGCATCCTGCGTTACTTCTTCGGCATCTTCTTCGTTTTTTGTTATCCTCACGGCCAGAGTAAACGCAAAATTTCGGTATAAATCCACCAACTTTCTGAAGGCAACAGTATCCCCTTCCAGACATTTATCAATTATAATTTTTTCTTCCTCGTTCATAACACTAAACAAATAGACGCCAGGTTTAATGAAATGGTTACAAATTTTCTCAACAATTGTTTAAATTTACAAAAAAAATGCAATACGACGCAAATATTTCATTAATTTTGAAAGAATACATTATCACAAAATATAGAAAATCAACGATGTACAAGAAATCAAAAAAAATTTTGCGTACTTTTGTAACCGGAATGAAGAACGTGTCGTCATATTGACAAAACCAATTAAAACTTACACAACATGGAAACATTTTTTGGAGTATTAGTACCAATTACATTATTCCTCGGACTTTTCACTACGCTGGTCTTTTTGCGTAAATACGAGAATGACGAACGTATGGCAATGATTGAAAAAGGCCTGGAGCCGGTCAATAAAAAGAAAACAGACCGTTTTGGCACGTTGCGTTTTGCGCTGCTGTCCATTGGTGTCGGTATCGGAATAGTGTTGTCAATTATCATTGTGCAGTTGATCCCCAAAGAACCTCATCAGGTAACCAAGACCACTTCACCTGAAAAGCTGAAAGTAATTTTGAATAACTTACCTGTGAAAACAACAAGCGATTCGTCATCAAAAACACTGGTCATCACCAAGGATACTGTTAGCGAGTCGGAAGAAGCAGTTGTTGAAAAGGAAATAGATGAAGAGCTGGAGAACATGCCCACCGTTACGGAAGAATTTACTGAATATTCGCGTGATGGCGGGTTGGTGGGAGCCATTTACAGCGGCATGATACTCATCTTCGGCGGCATGGGTTTGCTTATGGCATACCGCATACGCAGCAAACAAAAAAAATTAGAGGAATAAGCAAGTAATTTTTTTGGAAAAACCGGGCGAAAACGTCCGGTTTTTTTTATTTTATCAGAAGGCCGGAATATTATTTTGCCATAATGATTTATTTATTTTTTTTAAATATAAACAAATTATTCCCTACTTTTGCAATTGTTAGCACATACAATTGTTGGCACGATTAGAGATCGCACAACCAATTGCAACAAATTAATACATAATGGAATACCGAGAAAATGAACAACTGAGACTCGCCGCAGAATTTGTTCAATATACCAACAAAAACATCTTTATCACCGGAAGAGCCGGTACCGGCAAAACCACTTTTTTGCACAACCTGAAAAAGATCACCCCGAAGCGCATGGTTGTTGTTGCCCCCACGGGTGTTGCCGCCATCAATGCCGGCGGTGTTACCATTCATTCCTTTTTTCAACTGAACTTCGCCCCTGCTATCCCTGAGGTATTGAGAGCAAAAAAAGCAGACGCCAGCGCTGAAGGATATAAGCATAAATTCAGCCGTAACAAAATAAAACTCATCAAGTGTATCGACCTGCTGGTAATTGACGAAATCAGCATGGTACGCGCCGATATCCTCGATGCCGTGGATGAAGTATTGCGAAGGTACCGCAACAGATCGAAACCCTTTGGAGGCGTGCAACTGCTGATGATTGGCGATCTGCACCAACTTACACCGGTTATAAAAGACGATGAGTGGAATATCCTTAAAGAATTTTACGACAGCATATATTTTTTCGACAGTTTTGCTCTAAAAAAATCGCAACATGTCAGTATCGAACTCAAAGAAATTTTCAGGCAAACGGATAAACATTTTATCGGCCTGCTCAACAAAGTACGCGACAACCAAACAGATACAGCCACCATCGCCGAAATCAATACCCGCCACATACCCGGTTTCAGGGCCAAAGACGAAGATGGCTATATCACCCTTACCACCCATAACGCCGGCGCCAACAGCATTAACCAGGCAAAGCTCGATGAACTGAAAGATGTTTCACAGTTTTTTGATGCCGACATTGAAGGGGAATTTTCACCCAATGATTTTCCCACCGACGAAAAGCTCGAACTGAAAGTCGGCTCGCAGGTGATGTTCATAAAAAACGACCCGTCGCCGGAAAAGCTTTACTACAACGGGAAAATCGGAAAAATAACCCGTATGGAAGACAATGTGGTTTTTGTAAAATGCCCGTCGGATAACGAGGAGATAGAGGTATGCAAAGTAGCATGGGAAAACGTAAGATACTCCCTTAACGAAGATACCCGCGAGATTGACGAAAAAGTGATAGGCACTTTTTCGCAAATACCGCTGCGGCTGGCCTGGGCCATCACCATACACAAGAGCCAGGGCCTCACTTTCGACAAGGTGATTATCGATGCCCATGCCGCCTTTGCCTTTGGCCAGGTATATGTGGCGCTGAGCCGCTGCCGCACTTTTGAAGGTATTGTGTTAAGTACGCCCATCTCGGTGGCCGGCATCAAAACCGATACACTGGTGGCTGAATACACCGAAGATGTGAGGCAAAACGAGCCGGGTCCCGAAAAACTCCGGGAAGCCCGGAAAATCTTCCAGCAAGACCTGATCATCGAACTTTTTGATTTCAACTTACTGAAATACCGCTTTGATGATCTGTTGAAACTTATTCGCGAAAACGCCCACGTGCTGGAAGCTTCCAAAGTTATTGACCTGGAAGAAAAAAGAAAACTTTTTGACACCGACCTGTTGCAGGTAGCTGAAAAATTTAAACAACAACTGCGGTACATCATGCAGCAAGACGTCCTGCCGCAGGAAAATCCTGCCCTGCAGGAGCGTATCAGGAAAGCTTCGCAGTATTTTTCTACCAATATAAAAACAAAACTCTCTGATTATCTGAATACTATCTTTTTCGACACCGATAACAAGGCCATCAAAAAAGACCTGGCTGAATCATTGGAAAAATTACAAAAAGAGACATTTATCAAATACTCCTGTATTAAAAATACCCATGAAGGCTTTGATACACTCTCTTATTTACGTCAAAGAAGCGATGCAGAAATGGATTTCAGGCCGCCAAAATATAAAGCTGCCTCTCAGCCGGTCGCTTCCGCACAAAGTAAACACCCTGTCCTGTATCAGGCATTAAAACAATGGCGTAATAACCTTGCCGAAGAAAATAACCTTCCGGTGTATCAGATACTGCCACAAAAAACGATCACCGAGCTGGTCAATAAACTCCCCACCACCCTGCAAGCGCTGAAAACCATAAAAGGTATCGGTAAAGTAAAATCAGAAATTTATGGCCCGGAAATAATATCCCTGATACTGGAATATTGCCGCGATCATGATGTAGTGGCCGAACAGATTGAAATTCCCGTCAAGGCAAAGAAAGAAAAAAATCCCTCACGAAATGTCAGCCTTGATCTTTACCAGGCAGGTAAAAGCATTGCAGAGATTGCCAAAGAACGCGGTTTTTCGATCACCACTATCGAAGGGCACCTGGCGCATTTCGTAGGCCGCGGCATCCTGGATGTCAAAGCCTTTGTGGACGAAGAAAAAATCAAAAAAGTGCTGACCATGTTAAGCGCTGACGAAAAAAAATCGTTGGGCGAAATCAAACATGCCCTGGGCGAGGAAATTTCGTACAACGAACTGAATTTTGTAGTACAGCATTATAAGCATTTGCAGGAAGAATAAACCGGCGTTTCCGTCGTTTTATATCCGGGTTTTATCGTTAAAACAAGTCCTTTTTACTTCAAAGTTATTAAACTTCCGCTGTTGATAATTATGGCATCCCGCCGGTTTGCCACTCTTTATTTAATAATAATTTCGCAGTACAAAGGATAATAGTATATAAGTGTTTAATTATCAACAGGATACAAATTAAAAAGTATGTTGTTATGCTGAAAAAAATCTTTCTTACCATCGGCTGTGTGAGTATGCTCACGGGTGCACACCTGGTGTATGGCCAAAAGACAAGCAACTATCGGTCGCCTATCGTTCAATACCGCGACGCCGTTGAGCTGTTTAACAAAGAAAAATACGGTGCGGCGCAGGAAAACTTTAAAATGCTGGCCGATACCCGCGATTATCCGGTGGAGATGCGCGCCAACGCCCTTTATTATGAGGCACTGTGCGCATTACGGCTGTATAATGCCGATGCCGAAAACCTCATGATGGCTTTCATCAAAGATTATCCCGAAAATCCAAAGGTAAATCGCGGCTACTATGAGCTGGCAGGCTATTATTTTACCGGCAAAAAATATGGGAGCGCCTTGCAGGCCTATGAAAAAACCGATATCCTTCAGTTGAACGGAGAGGAAACCGCCGACTATCACTTCAAAACCGGCTACAGCTACTTTATGCAACAGGATTACGCCAATGCCAAGAAATCATTTTTTGAAATCATCGACAAAGAATCCAAATATACGGCGCCGGCCAACTACTATTACGCGCATATTGCCTATACCGAAAAAAATTACGAAAGTGCGCTCAAAGCTTTCAGCAAGTTGCTTAACGACGAGAACTACAGCAAAATAGCGCCCTTTTACATGATTCAAATCTATTATTTTCAACAAAAGTACGACGAAATCATCGCCCTGGCTCCTGTCCTGCTCGATTCTGCAGGTAACAGCAAAAGAACTCCCGAAATTGCACGCATTGCCGCCGAGGCCTATTACCATACCGAACGCTACAAGGAAGCCCTGCCCTACCTCGAAATGTTTTTGCAAAAAAACACGGCGCCACTCCTGCGTAAAGATCATTATATGATTGCTTACACCTACTACAAAGCAGAAGAATATGGCAAAGCGATAGAAAATTTCAAAAAAATCAGCACCGCGGAAAATGACTCCCTTTCGCAACTGGCCTGTTATCACCAGGCACAATGCTACCTCGCCACCGGCCAAAAACAATTTGCCATGAATATGTTTGCCTCGGCCTACAAAATGGATGCAGACAAACAACTGCAGGAAAATGCCATGTTCAGTTACGCCAAACTGGCCTATGAAACGGCTTTCAACCCATACAACGAGGCCGTGAATGTCTTTAATGAATACATTGAAAAGTACCCCGAATCGGAAAACCTCGATGAAGCCTATGAGTATTTATCGAACATATACCTTACCACCAGAAACTACAAAGACGCCCTGTCATCGTTGGAAAAAATCAAAAAACGTGATAACAAACTCAACAAGGCCTACCAAAAAATCGCTTACCTGCGCGGAATAGAGCTTTTCAATAACAATGAATACAATGAAGCCATCGCCATGTTAGCCCAATCAAATAAATACCCCATCATCACCGAATACGAAATTCAAACCTATTATTGGACAGCAGAAGCCTATTACCGTCAGCAAAAATTCGATTCGGCCATTTACAATTATCAGCTCTTGCAATCCACCACCGGAGCTTTCGGCAACGAACCGTACCTCAATTCGTATTATGGACTGGGTTATTCGTATTTCAAAAAAGCCAGTTATACATCTGCCCTGTCGAACTTCAAAAAATTTACTGCGGAAGCCAAAAATGCAACACCCCGAATCATCAATGATGCATATAACCGCACCGGCGACTGCTATTTTATGAACAAGGATTTCGCCAATGCCATCGAAAATTACGATAAAAGTTTACAGATGAACCTGGTTGATGCCGACTATGCCCTTTATCAGAAAGCTCTGGCACAGGGTGCTTCTTCCAAACTCGAAACTAAAGCTTCATCCATGATGTCGCTCATCGACAAATACCCAAAATCAAACTACCGTGTCTCCGCCATCTATGAACTGGCCAATACCTATCAAAACCTGAACAACAACGGCAAAGCCATTGACTATTATGATATGCTCACACAGGAATATCCCAACTCGGGCTATGTCAGCCAGGCCTTGCTGAAAAAAGGGATGATTTATTATAATGAACAAAAAGACGAACAGGCTTTGCAGGTACTCAAAAAAGTGGTCAGTGATTTTCCGGGCACCCCCGAATCGAAAGAAGCACTGGTGAGCATTCGCAACGTTTATGTTGATATGGACCGCGTGGAAGATTTCTTTGTGTACGTCAAAGACCTTCCTTTTGCTGCGGTATCCAATGCCGAACAGGACTCTATCACGTACATTGCCCTTGAAAATCGTTATATGCGTAACGACTGCGACAATGCCATGGCGGGATTTAAAGATTATATCACAAAATTTCCCAATGGTGCCTACCTGATTGACGCACATTTTTACCTTGCCGAATGTCAGTATCGTGCCAAACTTACCGACGAAGCGCTGCAAAACTACAACTTTGTCATTGACAAACCCAGAACCAAGTTCACCGAGAAATCCTTGCTGAATGCTGCCGCCATCAACTTTAGCAGGAAAAACTACGAAGCCGCCCTGACTAACTATACCGACCTGGAAAAATATGCCGAGTATAAAGAAAATATTCTGACAGCACAGACAGGGCAAATGCGTTGCACCTACCTGCTCAACCTGTATTCCACGGCTATCAGTGCTTCGCAAAAACTTTTGCTTGCCGATAAACTACCCGAAGACCTGATGGTGGAAGCCCATCTTACCATTGCCAAATCGGCGCTTGCCTCAAAAGACACTACCCTGGCACTCACCGAATTTGAAACGGTTACCAAACTGTCGAAAAGCGAATCCTGCGCCGAAGCCAAATATAGTATTGCAGAAATATATTACCTGCAAAACCTTACGGAAGCATCGGAAAAAGTGGCCTTCGACCTGATAAATCAGGTACCCTCCTATGATTATTGGGTTGCCAAAGCCTTTATACTGCTTGCCGACAACTATGTGAAGACAGGCAACCGCCACCAGGCAAAATACACCCTGAAAAGCATCATCGACAATTACGAAGGCGCCGACCTGATCAAGATTGCTGAAGAAAAACTCAACGCCATCCTTGAGGCCGAAAAAATTGAAGAACAAAAGAAAGCGGAAGAGTTGCTGAAAATTCAGAACGAGCCAGGCCCCCTGCTCAACGAAATAAAATAGAAAACAAATTTCATGAAACACAACAATAAAATGAACAAACACATCATGAAAACACCAAAATATATAGTCGCCGTCATGCTGATTGCCATCGTTTGCGGCACCCTGCAGGCACAAAAACCCTATGATGAAAAAGTAACGGTAATAGCCCCTTACCAGCCCACAATTTCCGACGCCAACAAAATCAACGTGCAACCGGTGCATCCCGACACCATTTTTGTTACTCCCAGGATGTCGTACCAGACACTCACCCGCAAATACCCCACCACCTATACTACCGATCCCATAAAACCCGCACGGGTTGGCGACATCAACCTGGCTAAGCTGTACAAATTTCTGGTAAAAGCCGGTTTCGGAAATTATACTTCACCTTACGGAGAGTTTTTTGTAAACAATACCTACTCTCGTTCCTATTCAGTTGGCGGACACCTGAAACACCATTCTTACCTGGGAAAATTCAAAGACTGGGCCTACCCGGGTAACAGTGAAAATCTGGCTGAGTTTTACGGAAAGAAATTTTTTAAGCAGCATGAACTAGGCGGAGGCATTGGTTACAAAAGAAATGTGTACCACTATTATGGATTCAAACCCGGAGATTATCCCGATATCATCTCCGTGCTGCCGCTCGACAGAGACCTTTACAAACAACGTTTCAATTTGATCAATGCTGACGTGTACTTTAAGACCATACACCATCCCGATTCACTGAAACTAAATTATTCGGCAGGTTTTAAATACTATTTTCTGAACGATTATTACAAAACCTCTGAAAATGCAATTGATTTTACTGCCGACATAAACAAAGACCTTCATTTGTTTAAAATCACCAGCTCACAGTTTGTTGGCCTGCAGGCCCAGGTAAAATATTGTTTCGACCAGGATTCACTGTATGAAAAAAATGCCGGGCTCATCTCATTAAAACCATACATAAAAACAACTTTCAAAGGTTTTAATTTCAATCTTGGTGTAGATATTTCGATATCGGCCGCCAACAATGCCAAGTTGTACTTCTACCCTATCGCCGACGTACAGTTCAACATTGTGAAGAATATCCTGATAGTTTTTGCAGGCATCAAGGGCCACCTGCAACAAAACAACTTCTACAGCACCATCAGCGAAAATCCATATATCAATTCCTACATCCCGCTCTCATACACCAGTACAACCTATGATATTTTCGGAGGCATAAAAAGCGATATCAGCAAAACCATGAATTTTTCTGCAGCCGTGTCTTATTCGCGCATCAAAAACCTCCCGCTTTACGTTACCGATACTACCCTGGTATTTCGCAACAAGTTCAATGTAATCCACGATAGCGCCCGCCTGCTCAATGTGAGGGGTGAATTTGTTTACCACAAAGATGAAAAATTCAAAGTGCTGGTCGGCGGCAACTTTTATCATTACAAAATGGACAACGAGCTTAAGGCCTGGCACAAACCCATCTTTGATGCTTATGTGGACTTTTGGTACAATATCCGCGACAAATTCATCATAACGGCAGGTGTTACCGGGCGTTCGCATATTTATACCAAGACTTTTAAAAGAACAGATTTGGGAATTGAAGCCGGAAAAAAGACTTTCAAAGGATACGCCGATGTAAGCCTGGGCTTCGAATACCGCTACTCCAAAATTTTATCGGCCTTTATCAACGTCAACAACATCGCCAACATCAAGTATTATACCTGGAACAACTACCGTGCATACGGGATTAATATGATGGCCGGTGTGACCTACGCGTTTTAACGCAAATTTGTGTTAAGCCGGTTCAGCCCGCTACACTGATAAAAATGAATATGCACCTGGCTTTGTGGTCAGGCGAATGTGGTGTTTCTAATTGGTTCAGGCAAAGGTTCTTATTGCAAAGGTGCACCAAAACTTTTACGATAGCCTCATTTCCTGATACGAAGACGCGGGGGAAATATTATTGTACTTGTCGCCTGGCGTAGTTTTCCATTCTACATTTTTTTTATCTGATCACCAAGATAACAGGAAAAAGAAATTGTAAGTTGAAAAAATATTTTATCAGGCAGAATTAATATATATTTATTGTTTTCACTCATAAAATGCACTTTTATTGCGTTTATATGTTTGTAGATAAAAAGTAGTCCTTTGATATTGCATTTGGCTGATTTATTTCGTATATTTAACGCTTAAAAAAAGTTATTTTCTATGACGACAAAAACCTATTCCAATGGAAAAAAAATATACGCTTATCATTGTATTTTTGATAACAATTGGGTTGTCGCTAAAAACTGAGCAGCATGCCCAGGCTCAATTAGCAGTTGCTCAGGGCGCCGCTATAGGATTAACCCCGCTTCAGCTGGTTCAACAGGTGCTGGTAGGCAGCGGGGTTACCGTGAGCAATGCCACATTCAACGGCTCGGCAGCACTTATCAATTCAAATCAGGTAGGTAACTTTACCACTGCCGGTGGCGCCACCACTCAATTAGGCTTTACAGGAGGCATAATACTTGCTTCGGGCAACGCTGCCGATGCTATCGGGCCTAACTCTTCAGGCAGCTCGGGCGTAGGAACGGGCAGCGGCTCCGACCCTGATCTACAGTCGCTGGTAACATCTACCATCTATGATAAAGCTGTATTGGAGTTTGATTTTATTCCCCTGTCGGACACTATCAAATTCAGGTATGTTTATGGCTCCGAAGAATTTGACGAATTCTGCAACTCATCATATAACGATGCTTTTGGCTTTTTTATCAGCGGCCCCGGAATTACTGGGCCATTTACCGGTAATGCCAAAAATATTGCGGTAATGCCAAACAATCCAGCCAACTATGTTACCATCAATAACGTATGTAATGCAGGAGCTACCTACTCGTGGTTAAACAGCGGTGTTTACCTTCAATACGACCGGCTAACCTATATATACACAGCATGGTGTTTGGTTCAGCCCTGCCAGACTTATCATATCAAATTAGCCATCGGCGATGCCGGCGACTCCGCTTTTGATTCAGGTGTCTTTCTCGAAGAAAACAGTTTTACTTCCAATGCCGTGTCGCATACCACAGCCTTTTCTTCAAGTGTAGATACGATAGCTGTTGAAGGATGTAACAATGCCGTTGTAACTTTTCATTTGGCCAATCCTGCCACCTCTCCGGTAACAATCAACCATACCATTGGCGGGACGGCTATTGAAGGAGTTGATTACCTGGACATTCCAAACAACTTTGTGATTCCCACAGGCCAGGATAGCTACACCGTAACCATCACTCCCATTGCCGACGGCATAGCTGAAGGTACTGAAACTGTTACTATTACCTATACCAACAGTGTTTGCGGAACCACCGATATGGTGGTTATCCTCATACGCACCAATAACCCGCTCAGCGTTACCACCACTCCCGATGTCTATTCCTGCAGTGGGTTACCGGTAACCATCAGCGCCACCGTTTCAGGAGGTATCACTCCTCCGGCATATACCTATCAATGGAGCGTGGGCGCCGGAAACACGGCCTCCGTGGTGGTTGACCCTGCTACGCCTACCATGTATTATGTGACGGTTACCGATATATGCAATAGCACAGCGGTAGGCAATGTAATGGTTACCATCGGGAATCCGCTGACTCTTACCACCAATTCGACTCAGGAAACCTGTTCAGGACAAAACAATGGCACTGCTTCTGTAACAGCTTCCAATGGTTTTGTACCCTATGACTATCTTTGGTCACCATCGGGCTCCACCACCGCCACGGCTTCCAATCTCGCAGCCGGCACGTATTACGTTACCGTCACCGACCTTTATGGATGTTCAAACACCGCCAGTGTTGTGGTTACAACCAATCCTCCCGACAACCCCGCCTTCAATTATCTTTCATCCACATATTGTCAGACCGGCACCGATCCCGTGGCCAACATCACAGGAGGGTCCACAGGTACTTTTACCGCCTCGCCTCCCGGGCTGGTATTTCTCAATGCTTCCACAGGCCAGATAGACCTCAGTGCCAGTGCAGTAAATACCTATACCATAACCTTTACCACCAACGGTATTTGCCCATCGAGTAGTGCCAATACTATTACAATTACTGCGCCTCCCTCTGCGGCATTCGGATACAATGGTCCTTATTGTCAGAATGCAGCCAATCCCTTCCCCACGCTTAGTCCGGGATCGATAACAGGAACCTTTAGTGCCACTCCATCAGGACTGGTTTTTATTAATGCTGCCACAGGCCAGATTAACCTGGCTGCCAGCACTGCCGGAACCTACACCGTTACCAACAGCCTGGCTGCAGCGGGTGGATGTGCCGCTGCCAGTGCCACGGCCAATGTTACCATTAACCCCTTGCCAACGGTGACTGTCCCTGCCAATATTACTGTATGCAACAATGACATTATTGCTGCCACAAGTTTTTCAAGCAATCCTGCCGGCGCCACTTATACCTGGACCAACTCCAATATCGCCATTGGCCTGCCAGCGGGCGGCTCCGGAAATATAGCATCCTTTACAGCCACCAATACCGGGTCAGTAACTATTAATACCAACATTACAGTCACCCCATCGTTGAATGGCTGTACAGGGCCACAATCATCTTATACCATAACCGTAAATCCCACACCCACGGTAACGGTTCCCGCCAATATCACCGTTTGTAATAATTCACAAGTGAGTGCTACAAATTTTTCCAGTATCCCTTCAGGGGGAACTTTTTCGTGGAGCAATTCCAATACTGCCATAGGGTTAGGTGCAAGCGGCAGCGGCAATATACCTGCATTTACAGCCACCAACACGGGATCTACTCCTATTACTGCCACCATCAGTGTTACGGCCACAGTTAACAACTGCCAGGGTACTCCGTCCACATACACCATCACTGTTAATCCCACTCCTACCGTGACTATCCCTGCCAATATCACGGTGTGCAATTTTGCAACGGTGCCTTCAGCAAACTTTGTAAGCACACCTGCAGGTGGTACTTTCGGGTGGACAAATTCAAATACTTCTATAGGCCTGCCCGGCAGTGGCTCAGGCAATATACCAACATTTACCGCTACCAATAGCGGAACGGCCCCGGTTTCGGCAAATATCACTGTAACGCCGACTGTCAACGGATGTGTTGGCACGCCTTCCACTTATACCATCACGGTAAATCCTTCGCCAACTGTAAATGTGCCAGCCAATATCACTACCTGCCATGGGAGCAGTGTTCCGGCAGCTTCGTTTTCTAGCCCTACGACGGGGACCACCTATTCCTGGACCAATTCTGACACTGCAATAGGATTGGCTGCCAGCGGAACAGGAGACATACTTCCTTTTACGGCGAATAATCCGGGTACCCAGCCGGTAACATCAACTATCACCGTAACACCTGAAGCAAATTCCTGTGTGGGGACACCATCATCTTTTACCATCACGGTTAATCCTTTACCGGTAATAACTTTCTCAGCCATGCCCCAGTTATGTCACACTTCTCCGGCCTTTACCCTAGTACAGGCTTCTCCTGCCGGTGGTACCTATTCCGGAAATGGCGTTGCCGGCGGCCTGTTCGACCCTGCTGTTGCCGGTATCGGCATCCATACGATTACGTACAGCTTTACCAATCCGGTTAGCGGATGCAGCAATACGGATACCACACAGATTGTCGTCAGCGGGTTTTTAAATATTACGATAACACCCAACAATCCTTTTATCTGTGCCGATAACACAATACTACTGATGGCTAATGGCGCCAGTACGTTTTCCTGGGCTCCCGACAGCACTTTGTCGTCAGTCAGCGGATCTAACGTAATCGCCTCACCGGCAAACACCACAACCTATACCGTTACCGGCCAAAATCCGGATGGATGCATGGGCACAGCAACTGTTACCGTTGGCATTTATTATGTCCCCGAACTGGTAATCACCGCTCTGCCAAAGGAAGGCTGCAGTCCTCTGGATGTTCAATTTGGCTATGGACCTGTGGGCCCTCTTGATACCACTACATTTATGTGGAATTTCGGCGATCTTTCTTCTGTTGACAATACTTCAACCCTTTCCCACCCCAAGCATAAATACATGCATAATGGAGCTTTTGGTGTTTACCTGCGTGCTCATACCAACGACGGATGTCCTGTCACTGCCGTAGATACAGTAAAGGCGTTTATCAGGCCCCATGCCGATTTTTATAACAATCCTGAAGTGGCCTTTTCTGATAACCCGGAGATGGATTTTATCGATTTGTCTAATAATGCTATCGGCTGGAGCTGGGATTTTGGCGATCCCGCCTCATACAACGGCAACTACTCGGACATACAAAATCCGACACATATTTATTCGGACTCAGGTACATACCTGGTGCAGCTAATTGTTGCGAGCAGCCAAAGCTGCTTTGATACCATCACCCGCAGGGTGATAGTTTATCCTGAGATTATTGTTTATATTCCTAATGCCTTCACGCCTGACGAGGATGGTCTGAATGAGACTTTTAAACCCCTCATCAGTGGCCTGGATGAAAATAGATATGAATTTTATATTTACGACCGTTGGGGATATATACAATTCGATACCCGGGATGTGAACAAAGGATGGGATGGCAAGAGGAATGATAAAAACTGCGAATTGGGAATATATATTTACTACATCATCTACCATAGTATCACTGGCGAAATGTTTAAACTGAAAGGCACGGTTACCCTGCTGAGGTGATACTATAAGATTTTATACATTTTGATTCATCCGGGATACACTGGACACAATACACATCAGGAGCACAAGCGAAAATAGCCACAACCTATCAGACAATCATGGCGATAGCCCTGTGGCTGTTTACTACCGAGACCGGATTTAAATTGTCCAGTGGTGCTTTTGCCCGTGCACTCCGAAAGCTACTGACAGCCTTAACCAATACTAAACCTGTCAGACATGTGGTTTTTCCTCGCCAGAGCCGGACTGAGGAGTCTCGCTGGGCGGCGTTTCAGGATCCTTACCGGCATCGGCAGGTTCATCTTTTTTTATCTTCAGGTCTTCGGCAGCGCCTCCGATTTTGTCCATGCCTTTGTTCCAAATGTCTGTAGCTTTATCTTTAGTCTTATCCCAAACATCCTCTGCCTTGTCGCCGGTTTTTTCGATAGTATCGCCTGTTTTATCTTTGGTTTTTTCCCAGACATCTTCGGCTTTATCTTCTACTTTTTCCCAGACATCCTCGGCTTTGTCGCCAATTTTTTCAGCGGCATCTTCAACCTTTTCCCAGGCATCTTCAGCCTTGTCTTTAAGTTTTTCCCAGAAACTTTCTTCTTTTTTAGGCTCTTCCTTGGGTTCTTCGTTGGTTTTGTTTGTTTCTTCTGTTGCCATAATTATAATATTTATTTTTAGTGTAAATATAACAAAAAATATTGTGAAATATTTAATTGTTGAAATATTTTTGAGTACACAAATCCAAAAGGCAATGCCGAAAAAGTGCCCATGCCTTCACATGCCGTGTAGTATGTGCGGAAATATTTGCTTAAGAAGCTATCATAATCAAAAATACCCGTACTTTTGACAAAATAAACCGGCCTTTATGAAAAAGTTGCTAACCCTTGTACTGACCTTACTTGCTGTATTCCTCCTTTTTTCTGAATCTACTGCACAAAGCTCAGGAAAATTAAAATATGTTTTTTTGTTTATTGGCGACGGCATGGGCTCCAATCATGTTTTCCTCACCGAAAAATATAACGAGCTTACCAAATCAGAACCGCTTATTTTTATGAATGGTCATTGGTCGTTTGGCCTTGTAAAGACCGATTGTGCCGACAGCAACAAAATTACCGATTCAGGCGCCGGTGGCACAGCCCTGGCTTGCGGTGAGCGGACTAATTACGGCATGATTGGCGAATACCAGGGAAAGCCTCTGGAAAGTATTGCTGAATACCTGCACAAAGAAAAAAAATTCAAAGTGGGCATTATCACCTCTGTGCCGCTAAACCATGCAACACCGGCTAGTTTTTACGTCCACGAGCCCACACGCAGAAACTATGATAACATCAGTCATGGAATAATTGAGAGCGGGTTTGAATTTTTTGCCGGTGGCGGCTTCCAGTTTGGCAATGCAGATACCACAAAAAAAATTTACAGAGATTTCAATGCCGTAGTGCATAACATGACAGAGAATAATTATCAGTTGGTTTACGAAGAAGCGCAACTGACAGCAGACAATGCCGCCTCCTTTCACCACGTAGTCATTATAGACACTGCAATCCGCAACAGGCAGACAGCGCTGAAAAACGTGTATCCGGAAGAGAGAAACTCCCTGCCATTTGCTCTGGATTTCCCGGAATATAAAATGCAATTAGCTAAATACACCGAAAAGGCACAAAATTTTTTGTTCAACGATAAGGGATTTTTTATCATGGTAGAAGGCGGCAAAATCGACTGGGCAAGCCACGACAACGATGCCCTTGCAGCTATACACGAAGTGAATGCCTTTAATGAAGCCATAAAAAAAGCTTATGAATTTTACCTGAAGCATCCGAAAAACACCTTAATACTTGTTACTGCCGATCATGAAACCGGAGGCTTGTCGCTGGGCAGCGGACAAGATGAATACGGCGCTGTGAAATCAAACAAATACGCTTTATACATCCGCAAGCTGCTGCAACAAAAGAAATCATACATCTTTACTGATAAAGAAAGTCTTAAAAAGATACAGGAAGATGCCCAGATAGGTTGGACAACGGATGAGCATACGGCGGCACCGGTGGGTATATGGGCAATAGGAAGAGGCAGTGAAAATTTTTCGGGCATTATGAAAAACTCAGACCTGAAAACAAAAATTCTGCATCTGATAAAGTAATACCGGTCGGAAATACAATTTGGTATAACATCAAACCACCAGCACCCGCAATGCCGCGGGCTCTATAGAGACTTTTACCGGTGTGTATCCAACAAACTCACCGTCGATTTCAAAAGGCGCCTTGCCCGACAACGACTCAATGGAAAGTTCCCGGGCCGTGTGGTAATGTATTTCAGGATGAATTATTTTCTTGCATTTTCGCGCTTTTGGTAATTGTCTGAGGTAATCAAGGATGGAAATATCTCCCAGCAATGTTACCGATAGCAATCCATCGTCAGGAAGAGCATCGGGCGCAATGCCAATACCATTGCCAAAATACTTGCCGTTATTTATAACAAAATCCATGACGTTGCCTTCATAAGTAAAACTGTCGGCTGTTACCTTTATATGATTTTTCTTATAGGTAAAAAACGTACCAATAATTGCCCGCTGGTAATTAAAAAACGCGCTCAATCGTTTTGAATAGGCACTTTGCTTTTGTATCACCACGGCACCCATACCCACATCGGCAACATTAGCCATGTAGCGGCTTTCCTCGCCTCCAGCCACAGATTCGTAAGTGGCAGTACAAACATCAATAAGCCTGGTTTTGTCGTTTTGGATAGCCTCAAGAAGGCTTTGTGCATTTTCCGATACAGCAACGGTTCTTACAAAATCATTACCCGATCCTTTTGGTAAAACGCCCAAACGAATCTTCAGCCATTGTTCTTCGGTGAGATGTTTTTTTGCCTTAAGCATGCCATTAACCACTTCATGCAGGCAGCCATCGCCACCAACACTTATCACATGGGTAAACCCCTGCTGCAGGGCAACTTCTGCCAATCGAATACCATGTTGGGCATGTGTGGTAATAAAACTCTTCACCCGATTTTCCTGTCCGAAATATGTTTCATAAGTTTGAAAAAGCAAATCCTGGTCTTTTTTCCTTCCGTCAATAATAAAAGCTACGTCGGCCATAATTAAGTTTTTTTTAAAAAATCAATCTGCTGAATCCGAAAAGCATAGGGATTTTGTAGTTTTTTAGATGCACTTTAGAAAATCAGCAATTTGTTTCAAAATTATTATAAAAAAAGGAATGGAAGAAATAAACAAGAATTTTTTATAGACAAATTGCATATCAATATTATTTTTCACTGTTGCCGGTAACATTTTATTATGTAGGTTTGTTAAAAATTTTTCCATGAAACACAAAATTGCTCTTATTGGCTTCGG
>JAGNBV010000002.1:0-38488 GCA_018004645.1 Bacteroidales bacterium | reverse complement strand
GTGCTGAAAGTGGCGCAGGATCTGGGTTATGCTGAAGCCGATCCCACAGGCGATGTGGAAGGATACGATGCCAGAGGAAAAGTTTGTATTTTGGCCAATGTGGTGATGGGCGTCCCCCTAAATTTCAACGATATTGCCTGTAAGGGAATTACCGGCATAACTCTGGGTGATATTGAAAAAGCAAAAAAAGAAGGCAAGCGTTGGAAACTCATCGGTTGTGTGGAAAAGAAAGGCAACAAGGTTGTCGGTTCGGTAAACCCCGAGATGGTAGAATTATCGCATCCCTTAGCCGGTGTCATGGGCGCCAAAAATGCGCTGACCTTTACCACCGATATGCTTGGTGATCTTACTATCATTGGCCCAGGAGCCGGAAAGACGGAGACAGGATTCTCCATTTTGACCGACATGCTTGCGATACACCGGGGATGCTAATTGCAATGCACCGCATTTTTCATGCACTATGCAGGCGCCTTTTTCCTCTATTGGTAAACGGATCATAGCTCCCATAAGTAATACCTAACGAAAGACATTTCGGAAGGTTTGCTGCCAGCTTGTGGGTATCAATTTTGCCAACAGAATCAACCAACAGATGCAGTTTTTCAGCATTATTTTCTTTGATGAACGTAGGTTTATAACTCTTTACATTTGGATTTAAAAAAAGCAATTCGTCCAGAGTATGAATGTTAATTGAAGCGCCATTGCTTAGTATAATAATATCGTAAAGCCGTCCGATAATTTTTTCAAAACGAGGCAGTGTTGACCCGCATTTGCACGGTGAATTATTGAGATGTGTCAATTGTCCGGTTCTGTAACGGATCAGTGGCATTGCTTCGTTTGCAAGGGTTGTAATTACTATTTCGCCCGTTTGCCAGTGTAGCACAGGCAAGAGCGTTGCGGGATTAATCACTTCAAAAATATTGTCGGCATGGCGCAGGTGCAAGCCATTATGACTGGTACAATCAACGGCGCAACCATAGCCGAACTCCGTATGCCCGTAGTGTGTATAAACTTCACAACGCCATGTTTCCCTAATGCTGTTAATTACAACTTGCGGGGCTATATCTGCAGCAAGCAAAACGCTTTTGGGCCGCAGCGATTGGTCAATACGGCTCATGTATAGCAACTCAGCGGGCATTCCGATAATACAATCTGCATTACGCGCAGTAGCTATCGCATCAGCGGCTGATTTAATAATTCCCGGAATATGTGCGGTAACACCAATCTGCATCAGGCTTTCGCGAAGAAGACTTCCGAGGCTGTTCTCGGTCCGGTTCGAAATCAGGATGCAGGCATGGTCTCCCCTGTTTGTCATAATCTTCATTCCGGCTGCAAAAAAGTCTTTGGTGTTTTGAAGATCTTTTTTCGAGAAGAAAATCCGTTTCCGTTCCCTGGTAGTGCCGGAATTTGAAAGGGTGGTCACACGGGCTACTTCATGCTGTGGTATACATAAAAATGACAACGGATCGCGCACAAGGTCCGAAGGAGTGGTAAAAGGAATCTCTGTCAACTGCATGCCGCAATTAATTCTTCCTTTGTAATATCCGGATCTTATACTCACATACTCCAATAATTCCTGCAACTTTTTCTGCTGCCAACATTGCATGGTTTCAGCATTAAGGTTTTCCTTAAGGCCGGTTTTCTCTGCAACCCAAGTTTCAACGGGAGAAATCATTGCTCATTAATTTTTGATGCGACAAGAAGGAAATATCCACATTTGACACGTTTCAATGTTTCCTTATCGGTTTTTAATTCACAGTAGAATGATGATGCTCCTTTTTCAAAGATCATTTGACCCCACAAAGTTTGCAAGTGAAATGAGAAGTCCTCAAAAAACGCAACTTCAAAGCCATTAGTTTCAAGCAAATAAATGATATGCTCTCTTGTGTCAATGTGTCCCATGCATCCATCAAAACGTGCTGCCTCGCCCCGCGCATACATATCAGAAATAACCATCTGCCCATTTGTTTTTAATACGCGATGGCACTCCTGCAATACTTTCTCCTGATCATTCATTAGCGAAAAACTACATTCCATAAACACACCATCCATTGATGTTGTTTCAAAAGGTATCTTTTCGGCAGAAGCCCGCAGTAGGTTCTCATCATTTGATTCCATTTCGCAGTTGATATCCATACCGAAAGTATCTAAATTATATTTTGTTGTCAGATACCGCGTGGTTGCCCCGCTTCCACAACCAATGTCCAATATTTTTGAGCCTTTTGGAAACATGCAAACAGACAGTGCCCTGTCGGTAATTTCATATCCCCCCGGACGTTTCAGTTCGTCATATTTATTTTTTACTTCTTCCATGCCGTAAGGTTGTATGAGCAAAAAGGTACTATACGCCCCTTATCATAAACATGGAGACTGCATTGCTGCAGGCGGGCAAGATCAATGTTCCCTGCATCCTGAAATGCCATAGCCGTTATTGTAAAACCGTTTGTTTTGACACGTTTAAGAAAATACTCCATATCATGAAGGTCGCCACAACACGAATCCATCTCTGCATCCGGCACAGGCCTTAGCCATCGGCGTCCGACAAATTCCCTGTTTTTTTCCGCCGGCACGCTGCCGCAACAACAACTACTACCAGTACTTTTATTGCTCAACAACGGTAAGACCTGATCTTTCTCCACCACAAAATCGCCGTGAAACCCGCAAAGCGGATGATCGCAACCTGACGGCAGCAGATGTTCGGCTTTAATAAGCCCATCCGTTTGTAGTTGGATTTCAAACACCAGTTCATCTAGTGTGAAACGATTAACATCACTTGGGATACCTGGTATACGGCCCATATAAGTCACAGGCTGAAAATGTACGCCACGCACAACCGGTACTCGCTCTATAGCATAGCGAATGATATTTCCGATATTTTGCGAGTTAACACCACGAACAATCGTCGGTACCAGGGTTACGCCAAGGTTATATGCAGCACAATTCTCGATGGCCTGTTGCTTAATTTTCAGGAGCGGCCTGTTCCGGATATATTCGTGCATCGCATCTTCAGTGCCGTCAAACTGCATGAACACAAAAGACAAGCCTGCTTCAGCAAGTTCTTTTACATAATCTTTGTCTTCACCAAGGCGTATCCCGTTTGAATTAAGCTGAACATATTTTGCACCGACTTTCTTTGCTTCCTTGATAATCATAGGAAGGTCTTCGCGTATAGTTGGTTCTCCTCCGCTTAACTGAATTAGGGTTTTATCTTTTTCAATGATTTTAGAAAGTGATTCTATGATTTCTTCAAACGAGGGCTCCTTTATGTTTTCATGATCCGCCACACAGAAACGGCAATTCAGGTTACAGTTAGCTGTAACATTTACAATGATACAACATGTTTTCTGCTGATGATCGGGGCACAGTCCGCAATTATCGGGACATTGGGGATCTTTTGTCCAGGGCTTTTCCTTACCGCCCAGCCAGGTATCTATTTCGGAGAATCCTCCCCAGATAAGTGCTTCAAAAGGTCCATGTTCTTCACAGGTTTTTATTAAAAAAACTTTCTTCCCTTTTTTTACTCTTTCTGCCGGTATGCGTTTCAGGCATACAGGGCAAAGGCTCCATGTTTTATTCAGTATCTTTGCGTTATTCATACTATTTATCCTCAAGCTGCATCTCCACATCCGAAATGCGGCCTTTTACAAGCTCTTCTGAAATGTATACTGCGCCGCATTCAGGGCACCGCGGCAACTCGGTGAAAAAACTATGTCCCAGGTAGGTAAAATCCGTCTTCTTCAGTTCCAATTCTTTATGGCATTTGCAACATATCAGTTTCTTTTTTTCTTCCATCTCAATTATCCTCAATTTTCATCCTATGGCAGTAACCTTTCAGCAATTCATACGAACCATCCTGCATTATGCGGTATTCCACCCAGAAGGTCATATTTCCTATTTGTCTGTGGCCCGCGTATGTGCCGGCTTCTGAATCCAACAGTTTTTGTCCACTCTGTTCGCAATATTCAATTACGGTAAAGATATCTGTTTCTAAGATCATTTCTTTATTTAATTTTTCCCTGAGTTCAGGAGAAATGATCAGTTGCTTTTTGTTATTTTCCATAAGAAATGTTTCATTCCAATATTCTTTCAGTAGTTGTTGCTTGAGGTGCAGCCGGTTTTGTCTCCGTTCCGAAATAGTTAGTATTTTCTCATGCTCGCGGTTAAGCCCAAACATAATATCAAGGATGTGCCAGCATTGTTTTCCTGCTTTAGTAAAAATATCCCTGCAATTCGAGCAATAGGTAATATAAGGATTGTCGTTTTGCCTGATCCTTTTTTCCACATTGTAATTTACGTATGGGGGGTGTGCAATTGCCACCTGCCCGCCATAGCTGCAACATTCGGCCATATTTTTTTCCATCACCAGCGGCTCTAAAATAAAGCCGGCATTGCTGGCTATATTTCTAATGATCTGCTGGAGGTCAGGTTCATAACGGCTTGCACAAGGATCGTACACCGAAGCCTTACTGCTATTATATTTGACCACCGGCTTTGTTTCAGTTTCAATAAAAAATTCATACAGGAACCTGCCCTGTATCTCGGGAAGGTACTTTCCGAACATTTGCTTGCACATAGGACAGGCAAATACAGCCGTGGGTTTCCCGAGTCTGCTCCAATCGGCTTTGATAGCATCAATAACCCCGCTGTGAATCTTTTCATCGCCGGCCCAATCGGCAGGCGCACCACAGCATCGAAGCATCAAGGCAGTATCCGGAAAATACTTTGTCATATAGTTGTAACTCTCTGAAACATATCGCATATCGGAAGCTCCCAACTGGCAGCCCGGAAAAAACATAAACCGGCACTTGTCATACCCATGAGGCGCTTTCACAAGGCCAGCTTCGCCATTGGAAAATTCCATATCCCTGAGATAAAATTCGTGGAATGCCCAGGGCATTTTACCTGTTTCATGCATGGTGCGGTGGCTCTTCAGGAGAAACTCACCCACATCAATACCAACCGGGCACACTTCTTTGCAAAGTCCGCAATGGTTGCAGGTTGAAATAAGCCGGGTTGCCAGTGTGGCGTTGCCATCCAGCGAACTGGGATGTATGGTAATCTCGACCTCTTCGGTGATACGCCTTGGAAATTTCTGAAAATAATTCATCAGGGGTGAATAATGCACACAGGCATCGCAACAACATTTCAGGCAGCGTTTTGCCTCTGCTATCGCTTCATCTTTTGAATATGCACAGCCGTCGGCAGGTATGATAGGGTCTTTGGGTATTTTGCGTATAGCTTCGGGCTTAAGCCGTGTAGTGCCTGAAATTTCTTCGCCGAAACTCATTTTCCCGATTTTCAGGTATGCTTCGATGGCATTCGAAACGTTCAGGCCATGGGCAATTGCTTTCATCGTGTCCGCACCGGTGATTGAACCGCCTATAAAAACGCCCTGCCTTGAAGTGGCATAAAGGCCTTCACTTCCTTTTGAAAGGCCGAAATCATTTCCGTTTTTTCCGGTGGCTATATATATAGCGTCAAAATCCAGCACATCAATATCCGTTATTTCTGTGTCCGTGTATAGCTGGTAGATTTCATATTTGAATTGAAGTTTAATATCTTCAAGAAATATTTCAGGATCCAGCAAATCATAAAGATGGCCTCCAATACGATCAGATTTTTCAAAGACAGTGACAGGATACTTTTTTGTGGAAAGCCTTAATGCACATGCCAGTCCGCTTATTCCTGCGCCGATGATGGCGATTTTTTTATTCTTCGGCGGCATGTTGTATTGGTCAGGTTCTTTATTGCGGGCATGATCCATAGAAGCCTTTTCAAGCCACTTTAAAGAAATTGGCCCGCCGGCATCTTTCATAGGACAAACCTTTTTGCAAGGTTCGGGGCATAATGCGGTAACAATACCCGGGAATCCAACCACATTCTGATATGTTTTATAAGCTACATTAAACCGCCCCTGCTGCAATTTGCCGGCAAAATCGCGGATATCAAGATTGAACGGGCATTCTGCAGTGCAGAATGCCCGTTCAAATTGTAAACAATCGGTAACTAACTCGTGTGAGTAAGCCATAATAAAGGTTTAGAAAAATCTTTCTCCTGCCCCTCCAAGAGGTTTAAAATAATCTATTCCGCCATAAGGCACAGGATTAGCCAGAATATTTTCCAATTCATCATACATATCCGGGCCAAGGTAATATTTTTTTGGAGGTTCTATCTTACCGCCTTTTGCCAGAATTTCCAAACCGGCCTTTACTTTTTCCTTAGTTGCCGGCAATTCATAGATTCTGACGCCGCAGGCATTATAGATAGCATTGATCACAGCCACATGGCCTGATGCCTGAAATGCTTCCGAAGCTCCCGAAGAGCCGAAAGGCCCGGTTTTATCGTCACTCTCGTGGTATAATAAAATGATTTCATCGGGAATGTCCTTAATGTATGGTACGCCGCTGGAAGCTATGTTGGTATGTTTTTTTACATCTTCGTAATCTTCCGAAAGTGCAAATCCGATACTATGCGAAATACCGCCGTATGCCTGTCCATCCACTGCATCTTTATTTCCAATCTTGCCGACATCGGAGACACACACAAAGCGGGTGACTGTAGTCTTTCCCGTTTTGGTATCAACAGCAACTTCTGCCATATTAAGCGCATAGGTGAATGCTGGTGTGGGATCGCCAATACCGGTATTGGGGTCAAGACGGCTCAGTCCTGGAGTAACGATATTTGAAAATTTTCCTTCATACACGGTTGGAATGTTCTCTTTTACCATTTCATCATAGTTTCTGAAAGTGCCATCCGGTTTCTTCATGGCTGCCATTAATTTTTCTGCCGCAATTATTGTTGCATGGCCATTCATGTAATGGGAGCGGCTTCCTGCCGACATTCCGCTGTCAGGGCATTCTTTGGTATCGCTCTGCACGAGTTTAATCTGCTCCGGAGTCAGTTTTAATGGTTTGAGGGCTTCCAGGGCAACCATCAACGAGCCAATGTCGCCTCCCTGACCGAGATCCTGCCAGGTGTCAAATTTGGTTATAGTATTGTCAGGATTCAACTGCAGCCTGACTGTAGCATTATCAGTCGGGCCTTCTGAAACATTAAATCCGCCCCACGCCAGGCCAACACCTCTGCGGACTTCGGGGGTATCCTTTTCCTTAGCTTCTCTCACGGCCTTTTCATAATACGGCTTCAGCATTTCCATCATTTTTTCCATAGGATATAACCTGAAAGGAACACTGTTTACATTCGTTTCTCCTTCACGGGCGATGTTTCTCCAGCGGAATTCAAAGGGGTCTATCCCTGCTTTTTCGGCCAGCATATCCATCAGTGCTTCACTCATGGTATAAGCCTGTGGTGAACCATAGCTGCGGTAAGCCGTTCCAAAATTATGATTGGTGATGGCAATACGTGAAAGGCCCGCTACATTCGGGATAGAATATGGGAAAAAACCGAAACGAACCTGTTTGGTAATCACATCATCACCGCCAAAAGTATAAGCGCCCTGATCAACGCCAAATTCCATTTCAACAGCTGTAAGTTTACCGTTTTTATCGCATGCTGCTTTACCATTAGAATGGCATGGGCGGCGTTTTCCTGAAAAATGCTGATGTTCTTCGTAACTCATGGACATGGCAACAGGCATTTTAGTTACCACGGCTGCAGCGGCTGCCAGGCAAAGGTCACCTGCATTGGTTGACCAGCCGAAGCTGGCTCCTGTCGGGTTCAAAATAACCCTGATTTTATCTTTGGGGTGTCCAACAGAATTACCGATGCGCCCAACGGATGAATATACGCCTTGTGATTTGCATTGAATAGCAAGGTATCCGTCTTCGTCGAAATAAGCCTGAACAGAGTCTCCTTCGATGGAAAGGTGCGGCTCACGGGTAGAGAAAAAACTACCCTCTGCTTTAAAATCAGATTTATCAATTATTTCTGCTACCTTCTGCGGGGCTTCCAGCCCGGCACCTTTAAGCACCGGCTGCATGGCAAAAATATTAGGTGTATCTTCATGAATACGCATTGCATCCGGCATGGCAGCATCGAGGTATCCAAGATACTCAGGAAGTTTTTCAATTTCCACTTTAACTTTAGCAGCTGCAGCCCGGGCGCGGTCTTTGGTATCGGCACAAACTAGTGCCACAACATCGCCCCAGCGATTTATTTTATCTTCACAAAGCACATTACGTGTAGGTACAGCAATGGTTGTACGTTCGTGAAAATGTCCTTCAGCCATAATATTGGTTCCACCGGCATCTTTGATATCCTGCGCTGTTACTATTTTCACAATGCCGGGCATTTTCAATGCTTCGTCCATATCAATTTTCAAAATCCTGGCATGATGAGCTATTCGGGGTTGAACCAAAGCTACATGCAATTTTTCGGAAGGCATTTTCAGTTCCTGGTCATCACCATAATCTGCCAGTCCGCAAACTTTAGCCAAAGCTGACGGGCGGTGAACCGGCTTACCATAATATTCACCATCAGCGGGTTTTTTAAACAACAGGTCATCCATGGTTTTTTCTCCACGCATCACGGCTGCCGCCTGCATTACTGCATCGACAATCTGCACATAACCTGTACAACGGCAAACATTTTTATTTTTTTGAAACCAGTCGCGCACTTCTTCGCGTGTGGGATTCACATTTTCGTGGAGCAGGGCGTATGTCGAAACTATAAAGCCCGGGACACAAAAACCGCACTGTACTGCGCCGGCATGAATCCACGCCGCCTGAATGGGATGAAGATTTAATGGAGTACCGATACCTTCTATGGTCAGAACCGAGCTGTACTCATCGATGTTTTTCATTTTTTTTGTACAGGAGCGTACCAGTTTTCCGTTTAAAATTACTGAACATGACCCGCAAACACCAACATCGCATCCCACTTTGGTACCTGTCAGGCCCATCCGCCTTACTACATCAGCAAGGCTATCCTTTTCAGGATTACAAATTAATAAGCGATTTGCCCCGTTAATATTGAGCCACATTTTTCTAAGGTTCATAAGATGTTCTCCTTTTAATTATTGGTTGTTAAAATTGATATTTATTAAAGTTCTTCTTCAAGATATGCAACAACAGTCTCCAGAAATTTCCCACAAGTATTATGGAAAACAGGCAGCTTTAGCATCAGGTCGGCATCGCTGAGCTGGCTCCGGTCAAAACCCACAAGGTCATTGCAGTTGCAGGAATAGTGCTGCTTTTCAAAGCTTTCGATGAGTGCACGGGTTTTTTCACGCGAAATTCTCTTTGTTTCAATATCAGTCGGATCGCTTGACCCATATCTCAGCCCAAGCACCATCATGGCTCCGGTAATGGCGCCACAGGTTCTGCCATATCCGCCCAGGCCTCCGCCAAAAGGGCACGCAATCTTCAAGGCAGTTTCTTTTGGCACCCCGAAATCTTCGCTGAACACGGCGAACACGGATTGCGAACAGTGAAAACCTGCTGTAAACATTTCGAGCGCTTCTGCAACACGATCTTTTGTCATTCCAGTTGTATAAGATAATTGCTAAAACTCAAATTTGATACCTTGTGCCAATGGCAGTTCGTTACTATAATTAATGGTATTGGTTTGTCTTCTCATGTATTGTTTCCAGGAGTCAGACCCTGATTCACGCCCGCTTCCGGTGTCTTTTTCGCCGCCAAAGGCGCCGCCTATCTCTGCACCCGATGTACCGCTGTTGACATTGGCCAGGCCACAGTCGGAGCCGGCATCGGCAAGGAATTTTTCTGCTTCCCTCATGTTGAGGGTAAAAATGGAAGACGACAAACCCTGTGGCACATCGTTATTGATTGCTATGGCTTCTTCTATTTCTCCATCGTATTTTATAAGATAAAGGATCGGTGCAAAAGTTTCTTCCTGAACTATTTTATAATGATTTTCGGCTTCTACCAATGCCGGCACCACATAATTCCCGGAAATATTATTTTCATCTTCTATCTTATAGCCGCCATATAACACTTTTCCGCCTTCTTTTTTTACTTCTTCTATAGCGTTTAAGAAAGCATTTACCGCACTCTCATCAACCAGAGGACCCACCAATGTTTCAGCGTTCAGCGGATTTCCGATTTTTTCCCGAATCTGTTCGTAAGCACTGATAAGATTATATTTTACTTCATTATAAACCTTTTTATGTACTATTATTCTTCTTGTCGAAGTACAACGCTGCCCGCAGGTACCCACAGCGCCAAACACCGTGGAAGCAATGGCCATGTTCAGGTCGGCATACTTAGAAACGATTACCGCATTGTTGCCACCTAATTCAAGGATAGATTTTCCAAGGCGCTCACCAATAATTTTGCATGCTCGTTTTCCCACTCGGGTGGAACCGGTAATTGAAAACAGCGGGATTCTCTTATCGGCGACAAAATTATCGCCGAGAACCGAAGATTTTGCAATGATCATGTTGAATACACCCTCAGGAATATTGTTCTTTTTTAAAACACCGCCGATAATATTTTGAGTAGCTATAGCGCATAGCGGCGTTTTTGAACTTGGCTTCCATACAATCACATCGCCGCAAACGGCTGCCAGCATAGAGTTCCATGCCCAAACAGCCACGGGAAAGTTGAATGACGTGATTAAGCCCACGATTCCCAGCGGATGATATTGGTCGTAAACACGATGATCTTTTCGTTCCGAGTGCATCGTAAACCCGTTTAGTAATCGTGATTGCCCCACTGAAAAATCACAGATATCGATCATTTCCTGAACTTCGCCCATACCCTCCTGGTGAATTTTTCCCATCTCAAGAGAAACCAGAAAACCCAGATCTTCTTTGGCTTCGCGCAAGGCCAGGCCTATCTGTCGTACGATTTCACCTCGCTGGGGAGCAGGTACCTCGCGCCATATTTTAAAAGCTTCTCCGGCTTTCTGCATGACAGCCTCGTAATCATTAAGTGTTGCATTCTTTACTTTTGCTATTTCGCGATTGTCTATAGGCGATACAGAGACCGTAACATCTCCCTCGGTTTTAAACCATTCGGTGCCGGTGCATACGCCATCGTTCAATTCTTTAATACCAAACTTTTCTAATACTTGTTTAATTTTATTTTCCATCTTTATTGTTCATTTTTCATTTATTTCCTTTTGTCATAGCTCAGTTTAGAAGACACCATATATAATCACAGTACCCTTCACCAACAAAACTGAAAATTTCTGATATTCGATATGAATTTGTTTGCATATCCAAAACAAAAGTAATTATTATTTTGGTTCTAAATTTTATATTTGAAAAATCGTGGTTAGAATTTTATAATCTGAAAACGTATCAGCTTCCTACTTTTTGCAATCTTAATATGGAAATTACATGATTGCATATAAAATTTATATCGCAATTTTTTGAATCAGCTATCAGCGGTTCTTTGAGCGACCAGTTTTCAATGACTTTGTCCACAATGCTTTCGCGGACTACCAAAATTATTGGTTTTTCCCAATACCTGACGAGGCTTGACAACCCCTTCGCCCATCCCTGGTTTTTCAATTCCCATGGCCCTATTTCATCAATAACAACAAAATCGGCATGGCTTAAATTTTTCAATGTTAACAGCTCATTGCCAAAGTCAATGCCATCAGGTCTGAAATAAAAAGTTCCTACTTTAGCCATGGTTTCATCGCCATAAATCCGGGACAAAATCTTTTTTGAATAATCCTTCAGGTCAACAATGTCATATCCCGTGTGCAGGCCGTTTTCAAATACCGACGTTGACAGGAACCCACCTGCTTTAAGGTGTTTCATCTCAAGACATTCCACGATTTTTTGCAACAATGTGGATTTTCCTGTTTTTTCCGAACCACTGATAATGATTACATTTTTTCTGTCATTTAATTTCAACTCTGTTTTTTCGAGCCAGAAATCGGCCTGGGCAACCAGTATGCGAAATATCGCCGCGGGTTTTTTGAAAACATCCCTGACACGGGGCAGGTTGGCAATCATAAGGGGTAGCGTATCAAAGGCAACCTCCAGCGCCAGCGGCAACTGCCAAAACCTCGAATTGACAAATATTTTTCTGAATCCGGGGTTTCTCAATTCTGTGCCTATAGCCATAAATCCTATGATAACAACCAAAGCCCTGAAATTCATTTCTAATCCTATCAGGATGCCGTCAACAAATCCTTTTTCAGAATTTTTTAATTCGTATAAAATAAAGGCAGAAATCATAGTCAACAGGAAAAATGTAATCCAGAATGTAGGCTTGGCAAGCATTCTGAGAGCGCGTTTGTAGCGAATAAACCACACGGCCAAAACTATACATCCTGCTGACACCCAATAATAATAAGGTGTAAAACTCATCAGTGCCAGCACAGCAATCAATGCCACCATATTAAAAGCAAGCCAGTAATATGAAAAAGCAAAGGAAGTGTCGTGTTTTTTTGATTTTATATCCAGCACCTGTTTCACCGAAAGACTTTCGGTTTTTACGGGTTGTGCAGCAGCTTTTCGGCCGATATAAATTCCGAAAACGGCAGCGATAAGCCCCATAAACACAAAAAGACAAATAAGCAGGAATAAAGGCATCCAATAAATATCACCCGATAAATGCAATTGCCTTGTGGCAAATTCTGTCAGGTTTTTATAAAGGTCAAGGATGCTGGTGCCATAAATTATAACATAATTAAATATGATAAAAATCAGGTTCGACACCATGGCAAAAATTCCTGCCAATAAAAAAGAAAAAATATTTCTGCGAAAAATGCGGACTACCAGCTCCATAGCAAGGGCTTCGGTAAGAATGGCGATCATAGGACCAAAGATCACTGCGCTGGGCGATATGGATTTCATGAGGGCGCAGACAATACCCGACCGCCAGAACAATCCTTTTTCTTTCCAGATATGAGCAACGGAAATCAACAATACAATGCCAATAGCCGTCAAAATATTTCCCGTGAAAGGTATCTTCAGATTGTGTAAAAAGCTTCCCAGTACTATTTCGGCAGATGCCCACAGGCAGCCCAAAACAGACGATTTAAGCCATTTATTGCTCAGTTTTTTTTTGTACATTTTTTCTTAAGAATACCTGTTCAAAAACGGTATCATCAATTTTTGACGTGAATAAAAATACAAGTTGTAAAAAAACAAACTCTCAGCTTTTAATCATCACCAGCACCATTTTAAACTTTTCCACAGCTTTCACGGCATGCGGAATATTGGCCGGCATGATGATGAATTGCCCTGCATGCAGGATGTTCGATTTGCCGTTTATGATGATATCAGCGGTGCCATCCACTATATTCACCAACGCATCAAAAGCCGCCGTATGTTCGCTTAATCCTTCGCCTTTGTCGAAAGAAAAAACCGTAACAGTACCCAAAGGTCTCTTGATAATGGTGCGGCTCACCACAGCTCCACCGGCGTAATCGACAATTTCGGGAAAGGAAAAAACTTTCCCACGTTCCAGTTCATTAGGTTCCATAAAATTTATTTTTTTACATTATTAATTTTTTCGCCTAAGGAAAATCTGATCAGCACCAGGCCAATAATCCCCATCGCTATCAGGCTGCCCAAAAAAGAAGGGTTTTCAAACATTTTAAACATCTTTATTTCGGCAAAAGCAAGGCCTGCAAACAACAGTCCCATCAACGCTTCTCCCGCAATCAGTCCCGATGACAGAAGGACACCGGTGTTATTAATTTTTTCTTTTTGCGCCTCAGTGTATCCCCTCTTTTTCACATAGGTGTCTGTAATAGCTTTCATGACACCGCCTAAGAAAATCGCGAAAGACGTATCAATGGGCAGATACATGCCCACACTGATGAGCATGGGGCTTTTTACCTGCATTAAAATCAGCGCTATGCCCATAAACATACCCACAATAATCAGAATAAGTTCCATTTTCATATCCACAATACCTTTAGCCACCACGGCCATGAGGCTTGCCTGCGGAGCGGGGAGTTTTTCGCCGCCAAAACCGGCATTGGCCGCCAAAACATCGTTTTGCTGTTCCGGTGACATGGCTTTTATGTCGGCTATCGTATAGGTTGAATTTTTTAATGCAGGGTTTTCTCCCTGATATTGCACCACAGTAACGTTTTCGCTTTCGAGTTTTTCAATTTTTTTGCCGACAACATCTTTAATATCGCCAAGGTGCAGCAGGGTGAGAATAAGAAACATAATTGTCGATGCCGCCACCACGCCAAACACGTCGCCGAGCTGCATACGCCAAGGGGTACACCCGAGAATATGGCCGGCTTTCAAATCCTGCATCATCTCCCCTGCCACCGATACCGATGTACAGGTGAATGCGGCAATGCCTAACACGGCAGCCAGTCCCGCCTGGCCACGCATGCCTAACGCCACCATCAACAGAGCTGCTATGATCAGCACCGAAACAGTAAGTCCGCTGGTCGGATTGTTGCTAACGCCGATAATGCCGACAAGATAGCCCGAAACGGCAGCAAACACAAATCCCATGAACAACATCACGATGGTGGCAATACCGGCAGCCATCGGATCGCCGGCAAAATAGTGGAACACCAGAAACATGATGAGCATGATGATACCTATCACTATCAACGACCAGCGCATATTAATATCTTTTTCGGTGCGCAGGAGTTGTCCCGAATCTGCAGATGATTTTTTCAGGTTGGCAAACGAACGCTGTATGCCGCTGAACAAGCTTTTGCGCATATTATACAAGGTATAGAACGATCCTACGAGCATACCCCCGATAGCAATGTACCGGACATAAGCCTTCCATACACGCGTTATTTCAACAGCCCAGTCGCTGACTGCGGCGGCATCATTGTAATTGATGAAGTAAGCTATTACCGGTGCCATCAAGCCCCAGGCAAGCAGTCCGCCGCTGAAGTTAATAGCGCCGAGTTTTGGTCCGATGATGTAACCCACACCAAAATACGCAGGGGCCATTCCAGGGGAACGCAACAAAATGGCGCCTTTTGAAAATGAAACGATTTTCTGCCAGGTGGCGGCAATAATTTTGAATTCTACCAAAGCTGTAAAGAATGCGCCAATGCCCATACCCCACAGCAAAAATTTTGATCCTCCCGATCCGCCCCTGCCCGATTTATGTATCTCGGCCGCCGCCACGGATTCGGGAAACGGCAAGTCGGCATCCTCAACCAGCACCCTGCGCAGCAAGGTAGTAAACATAATGCCCAGGATACCTGCGGAAGCAAGTATCACAATGGCTATAAGATAGTGCGAAACCGAATAAAACGGTGTCCATACCGAAGCAATAAAAAAGGCAGGCAACGTAAAAATGGCTCCCGTTGCAATGTTGCCGCCAATAGAGCCGATGGTTCGTGCGGCATTTTCTTCAAGTATGGTGCCTTTAAAAGCTTTCAGTACAGCCATTCCCAGCACCGCCGTTGTATAGGTTGCCGCAATGGTCATGCCGGCCTTTAAACCCAGATAGGCATTAGCGGCACCCATGATCATAGCCATCAAAACACCCAGCAATACTGCCCTCAGGGTAAACTCTTTCATGTTGGTTTCGGCCGAAACAAAAGGAATAAATTTCTTGGTGTCGCTCATTTTCCGAATTATTAATTTGTACAAGTATAAACATTTTTGAATTATTAACAGTATTTTTTGCTTATAGCGGAATATTTTTTTCCTTTGCCCTTATGTTGAGCCCAAAACCACAAATTTTTTTTGCCATACCTGTCATGAACGAATCGGAATGGCTCCCCTCCTGCCTTGCCAGTATTGAGAAACAGACCTATGACAACCTTGATGTGGTTATTTGTATTAACCAACCCGAAAATTACCGGGAGCATCCTGAAAAAAAAACTATCTGTGAAGATAATGCGCGTACCCTGGAATTCCTGCGGAGCTATAAAAATTTCCCGATACATATTATCGACAAATCCTCAGCAGGCCTTGGATGGAAGGGCAAAAAACATGGCGTAGGCTGGGCACGCAAAGTTACCATGGATTATATCTCGGGCATTGCATCGGCAGGCGATATTATCCTGAGCATGGATGCCGACACCGTGTTCAACCCTGACTTTTGCCGGTCGGTGGTTCATAGTTTTCACAAACATAAAAAAGCCACAGCCCTTGCCCTGCCCTATTATCACAGGCTTACCGGCGACGCCACCCTCGACCGTGCGATGCTTCGTTACGAAATATATATGCGCTATTATGCCATCAACCTGTGGCGGATTAAAAATCCCTATTGTTTCACGGCTATCGGCTCGTCGATGGCTGTGCCCGTGCATGCATACCGCGCCATCGGCGGCATTGCGCCAAAACTCAGCGGCGAGGATTTTTATTTTTTACAGAAATTAAGAAAGTACGGCGACATTATTGTATGGAACGAAGAACAAACTTTTCCTGCCACCCGCTATTCCGACAGGGTGTTTTTCGGCACCGGCCCGGCTCTCATCAAAGGGGTACAAAGCGATTGGAACAGTTATCCAATGTATGCCTGGCAACTGTTTGATGAGGTAAAACGCACCTTTCATCTTTTTAAAGACCTCTTTTCTTCCGACGTGCCAACACCCATGGACACTTTTCTCGAAAAGACATTTCTGACCAAAAATATCTGGACGCCACTGCGGGAAAACTTTAAAGAAAAAAACAAATTTATCAGGGCTTGTGCCGAAAAAGTTGATGGGTTGAGGATATTGCAATTTCTTAAGTCAAGGCAAAGTGTCTCAGAAAACGAAATGAAATACCTTGTGGAATATTTAAGGCTCTTTCACCAGGAGGAAGCCGGACAAATATTGCATGCAGCCGGCGATTTGCATTTCGACACCTCGCCTGTTGAAGTGCTGGATAAACTCAGGGACTTGCTTTCAACCATCGAAAATAATTACCGGAAAAAACACCAGGTGGTCAACTGGTTCTATGCATACGGAAAAGTCATGACCTGGTAAAAAAAACAGCGGCCTGATGGCCGCCGTTTATGGATTATAAAAAATTTTCGAAACAGTAATTTGTTTCTGAGAAAAATAATTATTCGTTATTCCTGTAATTATTATTTCTCCTGAAATTATCTCTTCTGTTGTTTCTGTGTTCTCCTTCTTTTCTTTCGATTGATTGATTAACAGTGATATTTCTGCCTTTTACATCCTTGCCATTGAGATCTTCAATAGCTTGCTGAGCTTCACCATCATCAGGCATTTCAACAAAACCAAATCCTTTGCTTCTTCCTGAGTATTTGTCAGTGATGATCTTAGCCGAAGCTACTTGTCCATACTCTTCAAAAATTTTTTGTAATTCATCTTCAGTCATTCCGTAATGAAGATTACCAGCGTAAATTTTCATAATGCGATAATTAATTTTAATTGGTTATTAACGTACAAAAGTACAGTATTTTTTTACATCAGCGAAAAATATTAATATTTATTTGTTAAAATTTGGGGTATTTGATAATTTTATTTTTAAAACGGATCAATTCATGATTGTTTTTGATGGGTTGTTGTCCTTTTCCAGAGGAGGTAAACAATAGCCAAACCTTCCTTCAGCAAAGGGAAAGCGAAATCGGTTGACCTCCTGCCCGAGCAACAGGGCGATTGAGTATGCTGCAACAGAATGTTTATTTTTCACTTCTTCTTACCCCTGAGTTTCTTTATTCCATAGCCTATACCCAGGGCTGCCAGTATGCCCAAACCATTTATGGGCACACTGTTGCCCGAGGGCGCCGGAGGCGGCGCCTGGGCCAGCACTTCAGTAATAAATAAGGGAACCGACAGAAAAACCAGGGTCAGCAGTATTTTTATCTTTGTTGTTTTCATGTTTTTCGCTTTTTAGTTTTTTATTACTACCATTACTGCTTACAAGATGATGATTTTTTTCTGGAAACTGTTTCCACCGCCAATCACGTTGATGATGTAACATCCGGGCTTACCCACCGTGTAACGGAAGGTGCTGCTGCCCTGCACTTCATCGGTGATGAGCTGTTGACCAAGCATGTTATAAACGGATACTACGGCCTTCTGCGAGGCGGTGTTGCTGTAGTTGACAAAGATATCCTTTCCCGACGACCAGGCATCCACAAACGAACTGCCGCTGGTTTCGATACCCGTGATTATGGAAGGCGAGAACCTGATGAAAAACCTGTAAAGAGGCGCGTTTGCATTAATTGTGAAGGTGTATTCAGGATTAATCGTCAGATCCTGAATTGTAGAAGTCTGGTTATCTTCAAGATAAATATGAAGCGACGGATCGAAGTTAAGTATTTCCGTTGCTTTAATTTTAAAACTTCCGTTTGTTTTGGTAATAAAACCCAGAGGTATCACCACGTCGGTGCCAGAAAGCGGCTGCAAGGCGCTTATAGATAATGCATGCATAGAACTGTCCCTCGTAAAAATATTGGGAAAAGCAACATCATTGTTCATAAGTTTATAGGCGTCGTAATTCCCGTCAAACATATTCGTGGCCTGAGGATCAAAATAAATCACAGTTTCATCACCTGTAGCTTGATTCGCTGAGGGATATCCTTTAAGCCTTAATAATGGATTTGAAGTTACAGTTGACTTATAGAATGTTTGATTTGAATGTACCCTGACGGCATTGGTAACACCCAGAGTGCCGGCCCCTGTAGCTTTTACAAAGAATCCCTGCATGGAAGGAATGATACCTGTTCCTCCGTTTGTGCCAACCCCGCCTACAAACGAACTGTATGTCCCTTTATATTGCGAATTCGATTTGAAAAAATAGATCCCATCCGTAACATTATTTTTCGTCCAGGCTGAATTCTGCCAGTCAATCGCTGATGGGTATGGGTTTCCTACAAGGTTCCAGCCATCGGAAACCGGGTTGCCCGACGTGGTGTTGGTAACGCCAATGCTGTATGGTCCACTGTTCAAAGTTCCACTGACATCGGTAGTTACAGGTGATGTTGATGCTCCGAAGTTGATGCAATAGCCCTTCATGGTTTCAAGTGTAGCAGTAGCGGCGTCCCAGCCAACGGAAATAGTCGGGTAAGGCTTTGTTTCATTATAAATGTAAAAATTAGGAAAAGGAGTTACGGTATGTGTTGTATCATTATTGACATATGGATCGCCTGTAATGATTGTTCCTATCTCATCGGAAAATTCTGAAATGGGAGCCCCGTTGAATGGCGAAGAATAATAATGATAGCCAAGTCTGTTTGGCATGTAGCGCTGCATAGTTACATTGCCTGTGTAGCTTAATATACCATTATCAATAAATGATCCGGTGCCGGTGGCGTCTGATGCAATCAGGAATTGTCCGTTTACAGTAAGTGTTTGACCTGCATTAACCGTCAAATCCATTCCCGGGTTGATGGTTAAATCATTACAATTGCCAGCACTCGTCATAGTACACGATCCATTGATAAATGCATCCGTTGTTGGAGTAGGAATGCCGTTATCCCACCGTATTGCATCGTTCCAGTTTCCTGTTCCGGAGAATGTGGAAGTTGCCGGTGCAGCAGGCACCAATTCGCCATTTCCTAATATTACCGGAGTGCCCGGATATCCTAAGAATGATATTTTTGCTAATTGTTGTGCGGTTAAACCGCCCACACCAACAACAATTTTACCGCCACCAGTATTAGATTGTCCTGCAACACCGTTCCATCCGGTAATTACAAGGCTTGCTCCGGCTCCCCAGGGTGACAAGCCGCTGCTGTTGGCAAAAGTAAGCGTATGGTCTCCTGTACCCAATGCAATGGTGGATGTTGTTGAAGCATTCAAATTCAAGGTGCCTGCAGTTTCTGAAAATCCTGTGGTAGCGCCTGTACTTAACGTACCGCCATTTAAAGTGATGGCACCTGCATCGGCTAAAACACCGGTTGCGCCTAATTGCAGGATTCCACTGGTAATGGTGGTGCCGCCTGAATATGTATTGGCGCCTGACAATATTAAGATACCGGTTCCTGTGCCGGCCTTTGTAAGGGCCTTACCTGTGCCGCTAATTATAGCACTGATGGTAACTCCACCCGACCCGTCAATATTGATAATGTTGTTTGTATTATTTCCGAGATCCAAACCAAGTATGTGATTACTATTATTACCAGTAATCGTAAATAAATTTGAACTGTTATTCCTTATAATAACATTCGATGTAGAATTTACCACTACCCCCATCAAAGTGAGAGAGCCGTTAACTGTCGTCGAGCTATTAATCAAATTCCTGTCGATAGTGTTGCTATTTAAAAATTCAATAGCACCAATTGTAGTAGAGCCTGCTGGAGGCGTATTCATATTAAATGATAAGGTTGTGTTTGTTCCTAATGCGCCAAATTGTGCTATTGTTGTTGCAGAAGGAAGTACGCCACCGCACCAGTTATTAGATGTAACCCAGGTTCCTGAACCACCACTCACACAATTTGACACGGCGTTTGCCCCGCTAAAAATAACCCCTGTAGCAGATAATAATGCAGGTATTACATTTACCTCCACGCCGGAACTCCAGTTGGTCCCGTTGCGGGTAAAAATCTTGAAGTAATATGTAGTGCCATTAGTAAGTCCTGTAACTAATTGCGTATTTGCTGTACCTTTAAAAACAACATATCCATTGCCCAATGGTGTACCATCGCCAAATACTGAATTTGCAGAATAGGCACTACCGTCGCCTGTTGGAGTAGCCGTGTTGGCAACAGCAGAACTGGCAACCACCAATATTTCGCTATAACAACCCTGGTTGGTCCAGCTAACCTGTGATTGCAGGTTATCTATGCTTGCCGTTGTACCGATAACATTTGTAGCGGTCATATTCATCGTTATTTGCAAAGGTGTAGAATAGGCGTTTTGTGCACTGGCAGTACAGGTAAGTTTGCATCTGTACCACGTATCAATAACAGGGTTTGGCGAATACGTGGAGGTTGTTGCCCCTGTTGGGGAATATGTTACCCCGTCTGTGGATGACTCCCAATTGTAACTTACGCCAGAAGCTGTTGCTCCTGTCAAAGACAAGGTGGTTGAACCTGCACACACAGGATTAACTGTTGCAGCAGTAGTACCACCTGTGGGCGCATTTATAGTAACAGTTACTGTATTAGAAACTGCGGATAAAGCACTATTTGTACAGGTTACATTACATCTGTACTGGGTAGTTGCAACAATACCCGAAACAGTATACGGCGTGGTTGTTCCGCCTACGATATCCTGCCAGGTACTGCCATCGTAATATTGCCATTGCAAGGTAATGCCATTGTCTGTTGTCTGGCCGCTAAGGCTCAGATTGGTACTTGTGGTACATGTAGCAGATGTAACGGATGTTGCAGCTGTGCCCGCTGTTGGCGTGCCGGCACAATCAGGAATATAACCTGTTCCAACTATATCGAAATTATATGGATTCTCGTCCAGGTCATTATTAGCTATTGTAAGAGTTGCTGTTCTCACTCCTACTGCGGTCGGAACAAAGTGAACTGTAAACGTAGTGCTTCCGCCGGCAGAAACTGGTGATGTTGGCGTACCTGTCACCGAAAAATCAGCAGCATTAGTACCGCTGATGGCTACTTTTGGTGTTCCAGTTAAATTTAGCCCGGCAACGCCGGTATTCAAAATGGTAAATGTTCTGTCCACTGATCCTGTAGTAACAACGGCGCTTCCGAAATCTGTCCAGTCAGATGCAGAAGGTGTAGCATCACCATCAGCAATGGATACGGAATTTCCTTGTATATCAATTTCCGGTTGTGGCGCCGGTGTAACAAAACCCCAAAGCCTGAAATCATCCAGCCTGCTTGAACCTGAACCTGATGCTCCACTCATTGTATAAACAACTGTTACCGTACCTGTCAGTCCACTGATAGTATTGGAAACATTTGTCTGTCCTAATAATGCCCCTGTTGTAGGAATACTCCCTGAACCAACAGAAGTCCCGTTAATTGTCAAAGTCCAGTTTGCAGCTCCCGTACTACTGCTTACTCTCCAGAAATCAAAAGAAGATATTTCAACCTCATAGCCTGGTGCAACATTAAAAGTCAATGTAAAAGTAGGTGTTCCGCTTGAATTGGCTATGGACAAACAATAACTTGGAGTTCCTCCATTTCCGACATAGCCGGCAAAAGCGGCTGCACTAGTTGTCCAGGATGAATTGCTTAAATTAGCATCCAAGGTTACAGGCACATCAGTATATGGTTTTGTGGTTATTGGTGTCGTTCCAAAATCATGATAATATATAACCGGAGTTGCCAAGGTGATGACAATATTACCGCTTGTAACTGTGGTAAGTGCCCCTGAACTTGCTATGATGGTATAGGTGCCTGCAGCATCAAACTGAACAGCGCTAAATGTAGCTGTGCCGTTTACTGCGGCAACTGTGAGTGTGCCTGAAATATTACCGGGACCGCTGGCTTTGGCAACAGTGATGTTACCTACAAATTCTGCATCCACCGTATTGTCTGGTCTTTGAGCCTGCACTGTAAACGTGGTCAGGTTGACACCGACATTACCTGCTGATGGCGGTGCTATGCCTAAGGCAAGTTTAGAGGCTACATCAAGTGTGGTAAAGGCCATTACTGAGCCATAGGTATAGCTTGTTCCGTCGTAGACATAGGCCTTGTAAGAATAGCCCGTGTTGGGCGCCAGGCTTGTCAATCCCTGAGAATATGTGCCTGTAGTAATGCCAGCCACGGGTATTTTTGTTACTCCTGTTCCGCCAGCCAGTGGATCATTATTCGTTGAGGTGACTGAATAAACAAATCCCTTTTCATTTG
The DNA here is from genome assembly GCA_018004645.1 of Bacteroidales bacterium. Lineage (GTDB taxonomy): Bacteria > Bacteroidota > Bacteroidia > Bacteroidales > CAIWKO01 > CAIWKO01. Next base: position 15,941 of record JAGNBV010000002.1, on the reverse strand, counting down.
TTGCAGGACATGTGCCCAACGTAGTCAGGTTGCCGTTAAGGATTGCTGTTGTATTAACGACAAGTGTAGCTGCTGAAGTAGAAACTACGGGTGTTACCACATCATTAATAGTAATATTACTCCCATTATCAGCACTGATAACAGGTGTAGCATCTGTGCTTACTATCCGAACCCGGTAAGCAGTGCCAGCTGCTTGTGCTGCTGAAATAGAGGCTGAAATACTATTTGGCGATCCTGGTGTAACTGTGCTGACTAAATCGGTTGTACCGGATGCAAAACTTCCGCTTGAATTTGAAAGTTGGATGAAGGGTGCAGTTACTGTTCCTGTGGTATTATATGTGAGAGTAATATCGTTTGTGGTACTGTTACAAAACGGGCCAAAGCTTTGAGAAGTTGGGGATAAGGTAATAGAACCGGAGCCTACATAATCTGTAATAATAATATCATGAACATATAAAGCTGCACTAGGTGAAGCAAGGCGCAATGTCGTAGATGAACTCGAATTGACATCATATGTATAGGTAGCGCCAGTGGTGCCAATGTTGGTAAATGTAGTTAAATCATCCCAAGTTGAACCATTAAATCTTTGTAATTTAATTGATCTTCCCGCGCCACCCGCAGCTAAATGAAATTCTGCGGTCCCGACAGAACTTAATGGAGGTAATTCAAGAACACCTGCACTTCCCTGCATTTGAACACGGCCCATTGTACATGTACCAGTAGCAGAGGCCGTATTTTGCACTATGCATTGTGTCATGATAACATTACCAGCAGTTATCACCTGGGTATAACTTCCATAAGAACCATGGTTTGTCCATGATTGAATGTTCTCATCAATGAGATTAGTGCCCCAACCAAAGAATCCGTTAAAAACCAAAAATGCTGCAACTACCAGCATTTTCATCCAAAAAGTAACATGTTTATTTTTCATAAGTAATAAATATTGATTAATTCAAATTAATAATTATTTTGTTTACTGTGTATTATAAAACACTAATATACGACATTTTTGCCAAAAGGTTACAGATGTAATAAAAATTTATTTATATTTAATACAGCTTGTTACACAGCTTTTTCTGCTAACACCCAAAGTACTTTTTTTACATATGCACCAATTAAGCTCCCCTCCTGCCTTACAAAAGAGAAGGCATCTGAGAGAAGTTAATTAAACAAGTATTAAAAAAATATTAACAGGCTACCGCCCCGCTCCCATGATGAGCCGGTGGATTTTCTCTACCTGGGTTTCCCAGTCATAGTTTTTCAGGATGAAATTGTACCCGCCGTTGGCAATTCGGTTATATACTTCCCGGTCTTTCAGCAACATCACTATCTTATCGGCATAATCTTCGGGAGAATACCCAACCAATATCTCACTATCTTCGGTGGCCTGCAGGGCATTATTAGCCAACCCGGAAGTAACACAAGGCAGTTTCATCGCCATGGCTTCCAGGAGTTTGTTCTGTAACCCGGTACCAATTTGCATGGGCGCCACAAAAATTCGCGATTTGGCATAACAATCACGCATATCTTCCACCCAGCCGCTTACCGTTACATCATCTGAAGCCAGTTTGAGCACTCTTTTATGAGGATCGGCGCCTGCAATCAGAATTTTTACAGCAGGAAGCTTCTTTTTTAATAAAGGTAACACATTTTTAACCAGGTATTCTACCCCATCCACGTTGGGTTTATAATTCATGTTGCCGGTAAAAAGAATATCAAACTCTTTGTTTAAGTCAACAGGTTTAAAATATTCTGTATCAACGCCATTTGGAATTACATGAATCTCATTTTTTTGTGCATGAGTGATAGCATCTCTGTCGGGCTGGGAGATGATCAGTTTATTATCGAATTTGTCGAAAATGTATTTCTCGTATTTATCCACACGCTTTGACTCTATGCGCAACAGCGGTTTCATGAAAAATGATGATTTGGTGGACAAACGCTGGTATCCTGTGGAAAAGACATCCTGATAATCCAGGGTTTTGGGGATGTTGAGTTCCTTAACATATTCTGTAACCCGTATCAACTGGCAAAAAATATGATCCGGATTTATCTCCTGAATTTTAGCAAGTATTTGTTTTTTTATCTTTTTGTTAAAAAAATATCCCGACTGAAAGGGAATACCCGAAAAAAGGGCGCTGAACAGGCCTGCATAAATGTCCTTTTTCCCAAGATGAGCAATGGTAATAGATTTGCAGTACAGACTTAGCTTTTCGATAGCCTGAGGATGCAATTTAGTATCGTTAAGACAGAACAGGTGGATATCATAATACTTTGACAGGCACCTCAAATGATGAAAAGCCCTCAGTTTATCCCCTTTTTCAAGAGGATAAGGTACCCGCGATAATAAAACAAACAGTTTCATCTGTCAAATTTGCTGTAAAATTATTTATTATTTGTTCATAGCAAAATTTTTTAGTATGAAAAATTCATACGAAGTGTTCCCCCTTCGGGCAGAGAAAAGAAAATCAGGCAATCCGGCAACCAACAATCTAAAAGAGTTAATCGAAATTCGTACTGCAATTATTTCCTTTTAAGCTCGAACATCGATTAACGAATGATGATTTAAGATGTATTCCAGTACTTCAAAAATCGATATTCCCTGCTTGCCGCAAGCAAGTTCAATCAATTACATCTTTGATTCCTTTCAATATCAAACAGCGATTAACGAAGGATGATTTAAGAAGTATCCTGTACTTCAAAAATTGAAAATCGTTAATCGAAATTCGTACATCTTTATTTCCTTTAAATATCGAACACCGATTAACGAATTATGATCTGAGATCATTTTATTTATAATTGTATTAAAAAGAAGATTATCGTAGCAGGATATTCTTCAGTTTGCATTAGCCAGTACCATCCTATAAAGATTGATAAGGTTTTGTGTAGTTACCGAAATATCGTATTCTGCTTCAATCAGTTTCCGGGCATTTGATCCGATATTGGCGCACACCCCATGGTCGTTGATGCACAACCTGAATTTTTCAATAAAAGCCTCGGGACTATCAGCAATAAGCAGGTTTTCACCATCTGTATAATGAATACCTTCGGCGCCCACCGAGGTAGAAATGATGGTTTTGCCCAAAGCCATTCCTTCAATAATTTTTACCCTGACACCGCTCCCCGACAATAAGGGAACAAACATCACCGTTTTCGACTGCATAAATTCCCCTGCATCATCCACTTCTCCTACAACTTTCAGGTTGTGAAATTTATAATTATATATCCAGGCTGGCATGTTTCTGCCTGCCAGATAAATCATAGTATCCGGAAAGAGTTTGGCTAACTGCGGCATACAGTTTTCGAGAAACCATTTGATGGCTTCCTGATTAGGCATCCAGTCCATTGAACCCAGATGAAAAAACGTTGGCCGGCTGTTTTCGGAGGGAATGTGTTTGTATTTTTCGCATTCCAACCCAAAAGGCACTACCGTCAAGGGTGTTGAAAAACCATGACTTTTTATGTAATCAGCATCTACACTGGTAATAGAGGCGATACCATCCACCGCGCCAAAAACCTCCAGTTCGTATCTTTGCAGTTTTGTGGTAAGGTAATTAACATATTTTCGTTTCACCGGATTAGCTATGGTACGTGCATACCGTTGCCAGATCAGGTGTTCAATATTATGCGAGCGGAGAACTATTTTGGCTTTGCTGTATTTGCGAATGGTATCAATATAGGGCGCCACATAGATGGTTTCAAGCTGGACGATATCATATTTCTTGTTCTTTAAAATATGAACCAGGGTGTTTCTGAATTCCTGACAATCGAAGCGCTGGACATGAAAGGATTGGGAAGAAAACAAGTTCAAAAAAGCTTCCCTGTACTTTATTCTTGTATCAACAAAAACCGCAGTAAAATTGGTCTTATAGCGATAATCCACAGGCAAGTCATCCACATCCACCGAAAACTTAAAGGTATTCATAGTAAGGATATCTACATGATATCCCTGTTGCATCAGTCCGTTGCCCAGGTTATACATGGCAATAGGACCTCCTTCTTTGGGCGGAAATGGCGACTTATTGCATAGTTGTAGTACGTTCATGACTGTTCATTTTTTGATAGGAATTAATCGCTTAAAAAAATTGACAATTTTTTTTAAAAATATCGCCCACCAGTCGTAGCTCAGGATACGCGCATCCGTGCTGGCGCTATAGGTGAGCAATACGCCGATAGGGATAAACACCATGGTAGGTATCCACATACCTTCGTAAACAGGGATGACGCCTTCGCGGGCAAATTTTTCGCCGGTCATGGAAATGACATGAAAAATAATGAAAAACAAGGTGGAAAAGACCACCGGCAAACCCAGCCCGCCTTTGCGGATAATGGCTCCCAGGGGTGCGCCTATAAAAAAGAGTACGATACAGGCCACCGAAAGGGTGAATTTACGAAACCATTCAATTTCATGACGGGCAATGATTTCGCGTTTCATGTTCATCTCCTTCGAATAATAATCAACCTGCTGATAGATGCCCCTGGCCGTATTCAATGCCAGATCTACAATGGGCGTTTGTTCAGGTTTTGAAAAGTTTGCAATAAAATCATTAGATGACGGTCTGGCCCCATTGGCTGCCACAACACGGGCTGTATCCACTTTTTGAAAATAGGGATAATTGCCAAAGATATATTTCTCAACGATGATCTCTCGTTTTACTTTTTGGCTGATCAGCGTATCAATGGCTTCCTGCAGTTGAGTGAGATTCAGCATCTGATAATTATCTTTGAACAAGTCTTCTTTGCTTCGAATCATATCCAATTCCGACACATCAATGCGGCGTATTTCCTCGTCGAAGCGGGTCCGTTGCATGGCTTTAGCAGAGCGTTGTTCGCGTGTAGGCGCCGGCTCATAATAGTTATAACCGTTGTACAGCATGAAAATCAGCGTTTTTTTGTCGGCTGTTGTTTCCATCCTGCCCTTTTCGGCAAGGGTAACATTGTTGTTTCCTGTCGCGTCAGTATGGTCATAAATCATGACATCCTGTATGTCGGCGCCGTTTTTGTCTTTTTTCCCAATGCGGATAACATAGCCTTCCAACTCGTTGTAAAAAATCCCTTCATTGATATTGAGCGCAGGTTTTTTTTCGCGGATATCAAACAAAAGGACTCCGTATTTCAGGTTGGCAATAGGCAAAATGTTGTTTGAAAAATAAAATGCAAGTCCGCTGAGCAGGACAATAAATACTACCAGCGGCATCATCGCCTTGCGAAACGATATGCCGGCAGCTTTTATAGCCACCAGTTCATAATGCTCACCCAGGTTGCCGAAAGTCATCAATGATGCCAATAACACGGCCAGCGGCAAAGCCATAGGCACAAAAGTAGCTGAAGCATAAAACATCAATTCGGCCAGGACATACCATTCAAATCCTTTGCCCACCATGTCGTCCACATACTTCCACAAAAACTGCATCAGCAGGATAAACAAGGCAATAAAAAAAGTCAGCGCCATCGGCCCTATAAAGGATTTCAGCACAAACCGGTATATCTTCTTCATCACTTGTTTATTGAAAAATAGTTTCTATACCTTAATATCAGTTGACTCGGTAAGTTTGAACAATAATTTATTTTACCAGCGTCATTTCCTCAATAAGCCGGTGTGCTCCTGCATATTTATCAATGATAAAAAGGCAGTATCTTATATCCACCGAGATATTCCTGCACATAGCCGGTTCAAAGACAATGTCGCTCATGGTGCCTTCCCACACCCTGTCGAAATTGATACCTATCAGGTGTCCGTCGGCGTTTAATACCGGACTTCCCGAATTGCCGCCGGTGGTATGGTTGGTGGCGACAAAAGCCACGTGCATACTCCCGTCAGTGTCGGCGTACATGCCGTAATCCTTGCTATTGTATAAATCCTTGAGTTTGCTGTTTACGGTATAATCATAAATGGTGGAGTCTTCTTTTTCGATGACACCTTTCAGGGTGGTAAAATATTCATACCTGACAGCATCGCGGGGATTGAAGCCGCCCACCTGGCCATAAGCAACACGCAAGGTCATATTGGCGTCGGGATAGAACTTTTTTTCGGGTTGCATTTCCATCAATCCCTGCATATATACCCGGTAAAGTTCATCGGCCTTGTCCTGATATTCCACATATTTCGGGTAAATTGTTTTTCTGTACAGGTCGTAAATGCTCATCGCCAGTATATAAGCAGGATCTTTTTCTATTTCTTTGGCTTTGGATGGTTTATAATTTTTCAGGAAATCGTTAACCTTTTGTTCGTCCGCCATAAAAGATTGGGCAAAGAGGTCGTCGGCATATTTTTTAAAATCGCCTTTGTATGCAGCTCCGACCCGTGCAACTTCGGCAGGCATCAAATCCTTGTCCGGGGCTGAGCAATAGATTTCCATCAGCAAACCCACCACTTCGTGATCGATGCGGCTGTCGTAATTTTTGAAAAATCCTTCGGAGGCAAGTTTAATCCGCTCCAGGGTTTTATTGATGGCATCATCGTTCTGTTTCTTGTCCTGGCTGCTTTTTACCAATGCCTCATAGTTGGCCGCATAACGCACGATTTCCATTCCCAGACCGGCTTCAAATACATAATCGGCAGCCAGGTTATTGGCGCCGTAGTTTTTGTACAACTGTTCAAACTTCTCAATAAGGCCGTTATACTTATTTTGTTTTTCAGGGCTGGCCTGAGCCCATTGGATAAACTGCTTTTCCAGCTCCTGTTTTTTGGCAATAATATTGGTTCTGACTACTCCTTTGCTCTCCCCTATCATTTTTTTATGGTAGTTTTCCACGCTGGCCAGTTTCGACGAATATTGTATGCGTGTTTTTTTGCTTTGGGCCATATACTTGTTGTACACTTCCATCCGTTTTCCTCTGGCCTTAATAGCAGCCGGGTTTTCGTAATTCACCATCCTGTCCACCGCATAGGAAACAAGGTATTCGTTGGTAGTGCCGGGGTACCCGAAAATAAAGGTAAAATCGCCCGGTTTCACACCTTTTAAGGATACCGGAAAATGAAACGGCGGTTTGTAAGGCACGTTGTCCTGAGAATATTTTGCCGGCTGGTTATTTTTATCGGCGTAAATGCGGAACACTGAAAAATCACCGGTATGACGCGGCCACATCCAGTTATCTGTATCGCCGCCAAACTTTCCTATTCCTGAAGGCGGGGCGCCAACAAGACGCACATCTTCATAGATGCGCGAAATAATAAGAATGTATTGGTTGCCATAGAAGAATGGCTCCACCACCACTTCATATGAATCATCTTTCCTGTTATCTTTTAGTATAGCATCAATATTCAAATCTATCAAGGCCTTTCTTTTTTCAGGCGAAAGATCATCGCCGGCGTTCTTAAGCACTTTGGTTGTTACATCTTCCATATAGGTCAGAATCGACACTTTCAGTTTGGGGTTTGCCAATTCTTCAGCAAAAGAGTTTGCCCAAAAACCATTGGTGAGATAATCGTGTTCCACCGAGCTGTGTGCCTGTACAGCGCTGTATCCGCAATGATGGTTGGTAAGGATAAGCCCCTGATCCGATACAATTTCGGCCGTGCATCCCCCGCCAAAAAGACAAACAGCGTCTTTCATGCTGGGCTTGTTCAAACTAAAGATATCCTCGGCAGAAATCCTCATCCCCAGCCTTTTCATTTCTGCTTCAGGGCCTTTCGAGAGCAAGATAGGTATCCACATGCCTTCGTCAGCCGTAGATCTGAAAACCAATAAAGACAACAATAAAATGATGGAGAGTTTTTTCATTGAATTCTTTTTGAAAATTTATGAATAAATAGTTTTTGCACCTTTAGAATAAAAACAGGCACTGAAAATGAGAAATTCGGCATTTCCGAAATTCTACAAGGCAGCGAGTACCGAAATTTCTATCCTTGCATCCTTTGGCAGACGGGCAACCTGAACGGTTTCACGTGCAGGAGGTTCCGACGTAAAATAGGAACCGTATATTTCGTTCACTTTGCCAAAATCATTCATGTCGGCAAGAAAAATCGTTGTTTTTATCACATGGGTAAAATCCATTCCTGCTTCTTTGAGAATAGCTGAAATATTAGCCATAACCTGTTTGGTGTTCGCTCCAATATCGTTTTGAGCCATTACGCCTGTAGCGGGATCTACGGGCAGCTGTCCTGAAACAAATAACATTCCGTTGGCCAGGATGGCCTGACTGTAAGGACCAATAGCGGCAGGAGCCTGGTTTGTGTTGATAACCTTCTTCATAGTTTTTTTATATTAAAATTTTATAACAGACAAAAATACCTTTTATCCGGCGAATAATTAACGAAGAGTTGATAAAATATTGTAAAAACCTTATGAGATCCAAAAAAAAAGCTGTTCCGGAGGGGGAACAGCTTTTTGGCATCTCTGCCCGATCACCGTAATTAGTGGCGACCTTTTAAAGTCAGGTTTTATAAAACTCCCTGGTCAAGCATTGCATTAGCGACTTTCATAAAGCCTGCTATGTTAGCTCCCTTAACATAATTTATATAACCGTCTGCTTCTTTACCATGTTTTACGCAAGCTTCATGAATATTCTTCATGATTCCATGTAATTTTTGATCAACTTCTTCAGCTGTCCAATTTAATTTCATTGAATTCTGAGTCATTTCGAGGCCTGAGGTAGCAACACCACCGGCGTTAACGGCTTTACCAGGGCCAAAAGGAATCTTGGCAGCGTGGAAAGCTTCAACTGCTTCAGGAGTACACCCCATGTTGGAAACTTCAGCAACAAATTTAACACCATTGGCAATAAGAGCTTTTGCCTCTTCTCCGTTGAGTTCGTTCTGAGTTGCGCAAGGTAATGCGATATCACATTTTACTTCCCAAGGACGTTTTCCCTGAATAAATTTCGAATTCGGGAATTCATATGAATACGGTTTTACGATGTCCTGGTTAGAAGCTCTAAGTTCGAGCATATAGTCTATTTTTTCACCGGAAATTCCATCTGGATCATAAATGTATCCGTCCGGGCCACTGATGGTAACAACTTTGGCTCCGAGTTCAGTAGCTTTAAGAGCTGCACCCCATGCTACGTTGCCAAAACCTGAAACAGCTACTGTTTTACCTTTCAAATCGGCACCCATGGTTTTGAGCATCTGGTCCAGAAAATAAATTCCGCCGAAACCGGTAGCTTCGGGACGAATGAGTGAACCACCCCAGTTCAGGCCTTTTCCGGTCAACACGCCAACGTGTTCGTGGGTAAGTTTTTTGTACATGCCATAAAGATATCCGATTTCTTTTCCGCCCACGCCAATATCTCCTGCGGGAACGTCAGTTTCCGGACCGATGATTTTCCATAATTCGAGCATAAATGACTGGCAGAAACGCATAATTTCGTTGTTTGACTTGCCTTTGGGATTGAAATCAGAACCGCCTTTAGCACCGCCCATAGGCAAGGAAGTGAGGCTGTTTTTGAAAATTTGTTCAAAACCCAGGAACTTTAATATGCTGAGGTTTACACTGGGGTGGAAACGCAGACCACCTTTGTAAGGTCCGATAGCCCCGTTGAACTGTACGCGGTATCCGAGGTTTACATGAACTTCGCCTTTATCGTCAACCCAGGGAACTTTGAAAGTCAAGATTCTATCAGGCTCAACAATTCTGTCGATGATTCCTGCTGCTTCGAACTGAGGATTTTGGTTAACAACTTCCTCGATTGATTCCAATACTTCACGAACTGCCTGCAAATATTCGGATTCTCCCGGATGTTTTTTCTCGAGTTCGTTCATAATTTTTTCTACGTTCATGATAATAATTTTTTAGATTTATAATTAGTGAGTGAGACCATAAATTTTGGAGCAAATTTATATATTATTTTCTGAAAGCAAACAAAGTAGGCAAAAATATTTTTAATTATAAATAATTACAAATCAATGACAAAAAAAAGATTTTTTACCATAAAGATTGCTAAGCCTTTGTAATCAGCTCTTATAAAAAAATTTCACCAATAAAAATAAAAAATTTTATTCTGCCTGAGTTTTTGGCTTGCAGAGCACCCCAATCTGCCGTTTGCCATCAATTTTAAATACTACCGGGCTGTCAAACCTGACCACCCTGACATATTCATCCTCATAGGTGGCCGGGCTATTATTCAGAAAATCAATATCATAATAACCGTCGTGGATAAATGGATTGATGGTGAAATACCCTACGCGGAACGAGGTGAGGTTGTGAAAGAAATGTGTCCCCTGCGAAGGATCAATACGATACCGGTCGAGCCCCGACTCAACAATCAGGCGGGCAGCAGAAATCTGCGCCCATTTCACGGGTATTCCCAGCCAGGGATCGCTGGAACCCCAACGGCCAGGGCCAATCAACACGTAATTTCTGTTTTCACGCAAAAAGTCCTGGTTCAGCCTGTCAATGACCGCTGCAATATCTCTGGTTTTCGAAGAATCAAAGGTTTCGGATTTCACATAGATAATATCGCGTATGGTATTGTAAACGCCATTCCCCATGGCCATATTGGAACTGATGATTAACCCGCTTTTATCCATACTATCCAGCTTTTCGTGTATCTCTTCCTTGTTTTGAACTATAGGCCGTATCTGCAAAAAATTAAATACCTTGGGATATCCCTCAGGCACATCAAGATTTACGGCAAATTCTATTTCAACAGGGTTGTTCATTTCGCGCTGGCCGGTTTCCAAAAGAGTTTTTAAGATATCTGCCAAAGGAAATGTGTTGTAATTTAAAATTTTTGAAAAAGAGACAATTTTTTTTCCAGCCGGATCATACGTATCGTGCAACATATTGTTGTTCATGTCATACATCGATACCAGATGCTTTAACGATCCATCTTTAACCACTCCGCTGACAGGCAGTTTGAGGATATTGACTCCATCGTCGGTGGAAGGCACAAAACTTTCGGGATTAAGGTCCAGCGCCATAAACCTGTTTTGTGTTTCTTTCAGGGCAAGTTGAGGAGACGACAACTGCAAAATATTCTTGGGATAATAAGGTGAAAAGCGGATGGAAGTGCCGCCTTCCACAATATATTTGCCCAGGCCAAAGGCAATATTGGCAACGCCATCTTCGCTTTTTTCGGGATGGATAGGATAAAAATTTATCGAACGCGCCACGCCCGAAAAAGTGGGATAGAAAATATTGTCGTATTGCTTGCCGCATACTTCCTGCAGTATGATGGCCATTTTTTCCTGGTCGATAATATTGGAAGTAGATGCCATGTAGGATTTGCTGGCTTTGAAAAACACCGAAGCAAACACCGATTTGATGGCACAGCTGAGCATTTCAATCATTTTGCGTTCGTTATCAACCCTGGGGATCATATAAGTAGAATATATCCCTGCAAAAGGCTGATAATAGGAATCTTCCAGCAGGCTGGACGAACGAATAGCTATCGGATTTTTTACCACATGCACAAAGGCCAGCAAATCTTCATGAATCCGGTATGGCAGGCGGCCTTTAACAAATTCCTTCAGAATATCCTCATCCGTCATATCCGACAAGCCGGTTTTGTAAAGTTTGTTTTGTTCCATATACTCATCAAACACATCGGTGGTGAGCACCACGGTACGGGGAATGGTGATGATGACATTTTCGAACATATCCAAAATCCGGTTGCGCTTAATCAGCGAGTCAATAAAAGCAAGCCCTCTGGCTTTACCTCCCAGCGAACCCTTGCCGGTGCGGGCAAAGAAAATATATTCATCAAAACTGTCGCTCACAAATTCAGCAACAATACCTCTGGACTTGTGCATACGATAGCTGGCGATATTATCGAACAGGTAATGTTTAGTTTCTTCAAGACTGCTGAAATCTTCCACATGCACACTTTTAAATATCTCTCCCAGGGTAAACAATGCCCTGGCATTCAGCCATTTCGAAAAGTGGTTGCGGTCGAAATGATATTTCAATGATTCATCAGGGATTTCAAATATTTTTTGTTGCAGCGACTGCAGGTCGGAGGCCCGCGAAATCTCTTCCCCCGTATTGGGGTTCCTGAAAATAAAATCACCAAAAACCATATACTCGTTGATGAAGTCGCGCAGCTCGGCAGACAAGGTTTTTGAGTTCTTATTTAAAAACTTTGCATTCATCTGTTGCGCAGTATAATAGTGCTTATCATCAGAAGATTGTATGAGCACCGGCAGGGTTTCGTCGTCTTTTTTGGCCATGCGGCATATTTTAAGGCCGGCTTCGGGATCGGTTTCGCCCTGGCGCAAAAACGACATATCGGTAATAATGCCCAGCAGATTGTTTTTAAAGGTCGCATAGAAATACTCAGCTTCTTCATAGTTTTTAGCCAACAGTATCTTTGGCCTGCCGCGCATCCTGATCATTTTCTGGTGTTCGTTGAGCCCTTCGGCCATAAACTCGCGCGACTGCTGAAAGATGACCTTGTACAGCACCGGCAGGTAACTCGAATAAAAACGGGTGGAATCTTCCACCAGCAAAATCGTCTGAACGCCCACCTTCTCAATATCATGCATCACATTCATCTTATCCTCAATAAGCTTTATGATGGCTAACAACAGATCGGCATTACCAAGCCAGCAAAACTTATGGTCGTAAATCGACAGATCCTCTTCGGTATATACTTCCGTTACCTCACGCGAAAATGGGAACAACACCACCACGGGTTTGGCAGGGAAACTAGCTTTGATTTTTTTTGTAAGTTCCAGTGGATCGGCGACACTCAACATGGTAATAATCAGATCAATAGTTTCTGTCTGAAGGTAATTCATAGCTTCATCGTGCGTGGAAGCAATAAAAAAGCGCGGCGGGTAGCGCAAATTCAGGGAGGTGTATTCATTAAAAATCTGCTCGTCAATGCGGCCGTCTTCTTCCAGCATAAAAGCATCATAAGCACTGCACACCAGTAAAACATGATAAATACGTTTCTGCATCAACAGCATAAAAGACCGGTCCTGCAAATAGTACTTATTGGTGTCGAATATTTTTTTAATCAGTTTCATATCGAATGAATCTACTACAAAGTAACAAAATATTATGAATTAATTGAAAAAGAAAGGAAATATTCCTGCATTTTTTCAAAACTACAATAATTCCCTCACCACATTTTCAGGGAAATTAAGGTCAATTTTCAGCAGGGCGAGTTCTTCTCCGTGATAGGCAGCCGAAAATGATTTGGTATTGCCAAAATCCTGTTTCCACTGTCCGGTAATCCTTGAAGATTCATGTATGTGGCCATGCAACGTGATAAACGGTTGTTTCTCTGCGATAAAACGTTGTACGGCAATGCTTCCCACATGCACATCCAGCGGAACGTGATCCACCTGCATACCGTCGAGGGCTGCCCTGTCGAGATATGAATCGTAAGGCGGTGAATGAAAGAGCATAATTGTTTTGCCCATATCGAGGTTCTCCGTCAGCGACGAAATGTCTTTCATCATGGTAGCATATTGAATTTCATCATCGGAAACAGGCATGGTTCTAAAACCCTCGTCAGGCGCATAACAACCGGGGTCCACATAACGCGAAACATCATAGCGCTCCCAATCTTTGAGCCGGAAAGGCGTTGGAGGGACATAGGAATACCCGCAAATGCTAAAATCATCATACTGAAATTGCCTGAAATGAATATAATGCCATAACCCTGATTTCTCAAGTTCCATGATCGAAGCTTCTTCCGAACGCGGGTCATCATTACCAAGTATGACACCAATACAGGGATAATCATCTGAAAGTTCTTTCTTTAATGCTTCCAGTTGTGGTCGAAGGTATGATTTTACAAAATCAACAGGTCCGGCATTTTTCAAAATGTTTCTAAGGATTCCCAACGGGAGTATATCCCCTCCTATCAACACCAGACCTGGCCTTTCTGCGGCGATGGCTGCAAAAAGTTTTTCATAACGGCTTTCTTTGCCGTGAAGGTCAGAAACAAAAAATAAAAGGTTTTTATTCAATTGCCGAAGTTTTATTTTTTTCAGGAAAAATGTAAGAAAACAACACAGCCATGAGGAAAGCAAAAACAAAACTGCTCAGACGCTCGGAAACGCCCGTAGGAACGGCAAAAAACAATTTCCACACTATGGTTCCGGCCGTACCCGAAACAAGGGAAGCAATAACCCCGGCACGGGACATCTTTTTCCAAAACAACAGGAGCAGCAGCGCCGGCCCGAAAGACGACCCTATCCCTGACCATGCATAGGATACCAATCCGTAAACAGAATCCTTAACTGTTAAGGCAAGCACAAAGGCAAGCAAGCCCACGCCCAGTGTTACCAGGCGGTTGAATGTGAGCAGTTTTTTACCGTCAAATTTCTTTTTGGCAAGGTTGCTGTAAATATCCTCGGTAATTGACGAGGAGCTGACTATTATTTCAGAAGATGCAGTGGACATCATGGCCGATATGGCACCCGACAGCAACAGTCCGGCAATTACCGGCCCCACAAAAGTATTAATAAGCACCGGCAAGATCTTTTCGGCATCGGCTGTCAAGCTGGCTGCATGGGCCCCCAGAAAATTGTTTTTCATCAGAACAAATCCCAAAATTCCTATTACCAGGGCTCCTGCATAAGCAATCAGCGTCCATATTACTGCTACCACTTTTGCATCGTGTATGTGCTTTTTATCTTTGATAGCCATCATGCGGGTGAGCAATTGTGGCTGACCAGTATAGCCAAACATCCAGCTAAGGCCGCTGAGGATTAAAAGCACGGCCGGAACACCGGTCTTGCCGCCGGTGAGGGAATTATAGCCATTGCCTGCTTCTATCAGGGCATTACTTACATTTACATTATTGGAAGCTATGATAAAAATCAACATTACCGGCAGGGCCACCAGGGATATTATCATCAGGATAGCCTGAAAAACGTCGGTGTAAACCACGGTAATAAAACCTCCTATCATGGTGTATAAAACAACAATCAACGACCCGATAATAACACCCCAGAATGCCGGGATGCCAAAAGTTTGCTCCAAAACCTTCCCGCTTCCAAAAAACTGGGCTTCCACATAAAACAAAAAGAAAAAAACTACAATGGACGATGAAAGCAGTCCTATTGTTTTTTCACTACCGGGAAAACGTTTATATAATATACCTGACACGGTGAGCGATTGTGTTTTTTCGGCCTCCAGGCGCAGACGGTTACTCATCACCGTCCAGATAAAAATAATCCCGGTTACACACCCTAAAGCAACCCAAATGGATTGTAAGCCTATGGCAAAAGCTTCGCCGGTAAGGCCAAGTATCAGCCAGGCCGACTCGCCCGTGGATCGTTCGGAAAGGGCTAAGGCAATGCCAGGTATTTTTTTTCCGCCAAGCACATATTCTGAAGCATTTTTCGACTTATTGGCAGTATAAATGGTAATGCCTAATAACACCAGCAGATATAAAATAAAAACGATCAGCATAAAAACAATACTAAGGTTGGGCTACAAAATTTATTGTATCAAAAATAACATTTATTCAAAACAATGATTATGGATTAAAGCAATTTTCTGGCTGCATCGGTATGGGCGCCAATTTTAATGGTAAAACTGTCAGCCGCCTGGATATCTTTATCGGTAATCAGATGCAGGTCGATTAAGCCTCTTGGGTCATGATGGCCGGTGAGCATATGGTTTAGCGAGTCCAGACATTTACTCCAGCCGTCAATCCATGTCTGCAATAATTTTTTTTGTTCTTCGTCCCCCGAAAAATGTATCATCAGATCAATATCACTGGCAGGGCCGCTATTGGCATTTTTGGTGCTGCCAATCAGGTAAATGGCTTTTACGCCAAATGCTTCCTTATCCACCTTTTGCGCTATAGATTCAGCCATCTGATAACGCCATTTCCAATGATTGCCGGCATCATCGGTGGCAAATAATATGAGTTGGTTTTTCACTATTGTTTTTCTAGTAAAAATAAAAATTGATTAATCACAATTATACACTACGACATATTTTGACGCACTCATGATGTTTCTTTGCAAGAAAAAAGTTATGAATACATTGTATTTTATTAATCGGTTTCCAGACGAGAATGCTTGCAGAGTG
>JAGNBV010000065.1 GCA_018004645.1 Bacteroidales bacterium | reverse complement strand
TTCATAAATATTCTTGTTTTACAACAAAAATATTTTTCAAATCGTTTGAGCTCTAAAAAACGTTGCAACCCTTATTTACAAAGAATTTCAAAGAACGGTTTATTTTAATATCAAAACATTAGTGATGCAGGATAACAAATCTGTCAAATCCAAAGTTTCTTTTTTCAGTGTCATCATGACATTGGGAATAGTATACGGAGACATCGGCACGTCCCCGTTATATGTGATGCGTGCTGTACTTGGAAGCAGCGAGGCAATCACTCCCGGGTTCGTTATCGGTGCGATATCCTGTGTCATATGGACGCTCACCTTACTTACAACGTTGAAATATGTGATCATTGCCCTGCGGGCCGACAACAAGGGTGAAGGCGGTATTTTTTCGTTGTTTGCACTTATCAGGAAAAAAGCCCCCTGGATCTTTGTTTTTGCCATTATTGGCGGGGCCACCGAACTGGCCGATGGTGTTATCACCCCCTCCATCACGGTGGTTTCCGCGACCGAAGGTTTATTATTGGTAAATTCCCATGTTCCTGTTATTCCAATAGCCCTGCTGATTATCCTGGCACTTTTCAGCTATCAGAAATTTGGCACCAAAGTAGTGGGCAGTTCCTTCGGGCCTATCATGCTGATGTGGTTTACCATGCTGGGCATCGTCGGCACGATGTATGTTGTTCGTGCTCCATATATTTTCAAGGCGTTTAATCCTTATTATGCCATTGATTTTCTGATAGGGCATCCGGGTGGCTTTGTCCTCCTCGGGGCTATTTTTCTGGCTACCACAGGAGCCGAGGCCTTGTATTCCGATTTGGGACATTGCGGAAAAAACAACATAAGAATCAGCTGGATGTTTGTGAAGTTGACGCTCATTCTGAATTATTTAGGACAAGGCTCATGGATTCTACTTAATATGGATAAAGTAACTCAGACCACGAATCCATTTTTTGGCATGATGCAGGATGTTTCTTTTCTTATTCCTGCCATTATCCTGGCTACTCTGGCAGCCATTATCGCCAGCCAGGCCCTGATAAGCGGCGCCTATACCCTCATTTCGGTCGCCATGTCGCTTAATTTGTGGCCCCGCCTCAGGATATCTTATCCCACCAACATCAAAGGGCAGATGTATATCAGTTCGGTAAACTGGGCCTTGTGTATTGCCTGTTTTTTTGTCGTGCTATTTTTCAAGGAATCCAATAACATGACTGCCGCCTATGGTCTGTCTATTACCATTACCATGCTGATGACCACTATTTTGCTCAGCTATTATCTTTTAAGGATTGTAAAGGTTCATATCCTGGTGGTTGCTTTATTTATGATGACATTTCTCACCATCGAGGGTAGTTTTCTGATAGCCAACCTCCACAAATTTATGAGCGGCGGATGGTTTACGATAATGATTGGCGGATTTTTATTCAGCATAATGTTTATCTGGCAAAAAGGACGGTCGTTAAAAAACAGATTTATTGAGTTTACACGAATAGCCCCTTTTGCAGAGCTCCTGAAGGATGTAAAAAAAGACACTACCATTCCAAAATATGCCACTAACCTGGTATATATCACCAAGGCCAACCATGTCGGCGATGTGGAAACAAAAATTATTTATTCTATCATCAACAAACAGCCTAAAAGAGCCGACCTTTACTGGCTGTTACACATCAACATTACCGACGACCCTAATACCAAAGAATTTAAAGTTACCACAATAATCCCCGACACCCTTATAAAAATTGATTTCAACCTCGGTTTCAGAGTACAACCGAGGATAAACCTGTTCTTCAAGCAAGTGGTCGATGAAATGATTCGTAATAACGAAATTGATATGATATCGAGGTATCCCTCCCTACAAAAACACCATGTGCTGGCCGATTTCCGTTTTATTCTCATCGATCGCATTCAGAATTATGACTTTGACTTCCCCCCGTTCGAACAGTTTGTAATGGATATCTATACTTACCTGAAAAAAATCGGCATTACCGAAGTTCGGGCTTTTGGACTTGACACCAGCAATGTCGTCATAGAGACGGTGCCTCTTTCGTCAATGAAAAACCCTAAATTTGACCTGAAACGCATTCGTGATTTAAGTTGATAATAGCAATCAACTCTTACTAATACATTCGAATTTTGGTTCTTACTCGACAAATTAAACCCAAATAAACCATACCAATGACACAAAAAGCTATGAGACACCTGTTGATTGTGTTGACAATCATTTTGTCCCTTCCTTTTGGCCTGACAGGAGAAACACAAGCCCAACCCAGCGGAACTGATTTATATAATAAACTGAAATCACTGCCGGGCGTGCAGGAAGTTCAGGCATTAAAACACTCAACACCGTTTAAAGAAAAGTATCTTGTATTGTTAAAACAATGGCTCGACCCCATGGATACAGCCGCCGGCACTTTTGTGCAACGGGTTTTTGTTTCGCATTATGCTTTTGATGCCCCTACAGTGCTGGTAACTGAAGGATACGCAGGCACCTATGCCGAACGCGAAGATTACACCGAAGAACTTACCGGTCTTTTCAAGACGAACCAAATTCTGGTCGAACACCGTTATTTTGGGAAATCTACGCCGGCTATTAAAGACTGGAAATACCTCACGGCAACCAATGCCGCAGCAGACCACCACCGTGTGGTATCCCTCTTCAAAAACGTTTATAAAAATAAATGGATAAACACCGGCATCAGCAAAGGAGGGCAAACGGCCCTGATACACCGTGCATTGTATCCCGGTGATGTGGATATTTCGGTATGTTATGTCGGGCCATTGTGTTTTAATGTGGAAGACGGCAGGCACGAACCATTCATCAGCAGCAAAGTTGGCACAGCAAGTGACCGGCAAAAGATCCAGGACTTCCAGATGGAAGTACTGAAAAGACGCAACAAAATTTTCCCCCTGTTCAAAAAATTCTGCAATGAAAAAAAATACGTCTTCCATCTGCCATTACAGGAAATATACGACTATTGTGTGCTGGAATTTTCGTTTTCGTTTTGGCAATGGGGTTGGAAGCCATCCTCCATTCCTTCAACAAGCGCCTCTGACAGCGATCTGTTTGATTACCTCATCCGGGTGTGCGGTCCCGACTATTTTGCCGATGATGGTCAGGACTATTCGCAATCTTTTTTTGTTCAGGCTGCCCGGGAACTGGGTTACTACGGTTATGACACCGAACCTTTTAAAAAATACCTGAAAATAAAAACGGCAAAAGGTTATCTCGGGAAAATATTTTTGCCGGAAGGTTTAAAAATTGATTTCGACAGCACCCTTTCTCTCAAGTGTCAGCATTTTCTGGACACCCAGGATGAAAAAATGATTTTCATCTATGGCGGATACGATCCCTGGTCGGCACCGGCTGTGGAATTCAGCGGAAAGAAAAACATGTTCAAGGCGGTGTGTCCCGGAGGAAGTCATGCCACCCGCATACGTTCTTTTGGCGAAAAAGAAAAACAGGAAATCATCGACCGCATAAAAACCTGGCTCGAATAATCAATCATGAAAAAACACCTGCTTGTTATTTTACTGATTTTCACGGTCTTGCTGGCCACGGGACAGCAAAAACACGTCGTCACATATCCTGATGGCAAGGTACATTATGAATACGAAACCAAAAACGGATTGCTCGACGGACCCTTTGTCAGTTATTATGAGAACGGCAACAAAAAGGCCGAAGGAAAATACGTATTAAACCAGCGCAAGGGACAATGGAAAGTATGGGACTCCCGTGGCCTCAGGAGGGCAGAGAGGGTTTATGGAAATTCTTTTGACTACCGAATCACAGGCCTTTGGGACAGCACCGGAAATAAATGCAAAGTAAGACAGAAGGCCACCAAAAAGTATTCTACAGTCGATCCTGCATTTGGCTACGTACCTTATTACCCCGTTACCGAAAAAGAAGTGCTTTGGTGCAAAAGGCTGTGGCGCGAAATACCTGCCGACAGTCTGATAAACCAGCAACTATTCCTGAACAACAGGCTGTTCGGCCTGATCATGGAAGCAATCATGACGAATAAGATTTCGGCCTTCCGTGATGAAGAATATGAGCATGCGCTCCCGTATGATTCGGTGCAGGAATATAAGAACCTGGAGGTAGCCTGCTACAGGATAAAAGAAGATTTTTTTTTCAACAAGACCCTGAGCCTAACGGAATACCGTACCATTGGAATAGGACCGGCCATGAAAAAATCAGGCAAAACAAAGACACTTTTCTGGCTTTATTACCCTGAAATACGCGGCTTGCTGGCATCGCAACAACCTGAGACAGAGACACCCAATACCATGATACCCAACTATGAGAGCCTGTTTTTCAAAAGATACTATCACAGCATTATCTATAAGGAAAGCAATGTTTATGACAGAGAAATCAAGGATTATAAAAAAGGCAAAGACATAGGAAAAGAAGCCGAAATCATCGAGCTGACAGCCATTGACCTTGAATTTGAATGGTGGTACTATAATACTTGTCCCTGTAAAAAATAAATCGCCACTTGCAGCGTTGTAATATTAACAACCGCGTGTTAAAAAATAAACACCCTTTACCACTACCATCATAGGCAATTCCGCTACCTTTACATATTTATAAATATTTTTTTATGCTTGGAATAATTTTGCAAATCACCCAATCGGGAACCATTGCGGATACAGCCGCAGCTGTAGCACAACAGGCACAACAGCTGCCGCAGGTTGCTGCTCCCACGTCAGAAACCCTTTCGATATGGGAATTAACAATGAAAGGCGGATGGATCATGATCCCGATTGCTTTACTGTCGGTATTAGCCATATATATTTTTATCGAAAGATTTATGGCCACACAAAAAGCCGCCAAAGAAGACCCCGGTTTCATGAATAATATCAGGGATTTTATCCATCAGGGCAAACTTGATGCAGCACTATCCCTTTCCAAAAACACCGATACACCGATTGCCCGGATGCTCCATAAAGGATTGCTGCGTTTAGGCAAACCGATGAGCGATATTAACGTGACCATAGAAAATGTAGGAAAACAGGAAATTGCAAAACTTGAAAAACGCATTACGCTGCTTGCCATGGCTGCCGGAGGCGCCCCTATGCTGGGATTTCTGGGAACCGTAACCGGTATGGTGAGAGCCTTCTATAATATGTCCAAGGCCGGCAACAACATTGAAATTGCCACCCTGTCAGGAGGTATTTACGAAGCCATGATAACCACGGTGGGTGGTCTTATCGTTGGAATTATCGCCTATTTCTGTTATAACATCATCGTCGCCCGAATTCAGAAAATTGTGAATATGCTCGAATTAAGAGCTTCCGAATTTATGGATCTGCTTAACGAACCTGCCAATTAAAAACATTCCGACTATGGCAATACAAATGCGCAACAAAATTAATCCGGAATTTAGCTTGTCATCCATGTCTGACCTGGTATTCCTGCTGCTGATATTTTTCATGCTTACTTCCACACTTGTAAGCCCAAATGCCATAAAATTACTTTTACCCAACAGCAACAGCAAAACCATCGCCAAACAGACCACCACGGTATATATCAACGACCAGTATCAATATTTCATTGAAGACAGGCCCATGGCCGAAGCAGCACTGGTTCCCGCCATTGAAGCCAAACTGGGAGGCCAAAACGACGCCACCATTGTGCTGAGAACCGACAAGAGTGTTCCCGTGCAATATGTGGTCAATGTCATCGATGCAGTGAACCAGATTAACGACAAAAACAATTCAAAACACAAAGTAATCCTGGCCACACAACCAAAAGATTAATTTTTCGTATAAAAAATAAATACGAACAGCCATGAAATTAGATAAATATCAAAAAGGAGGAATTGCGGGCACCCTATTGTTTCACGCCCTGCTTTTGGTGTGTTTTATATTTTTTGGCTTTACCACGCCCCTGCCCCTGCCCGAAGAAGAAGGTGTGGAAGTTAACCTCGGATACAGCGATGATGGAATGGGAGACATAGAACCAACAGATCCCTTCTCGGAAAAATCTGTAAGCTACACCAACCCAAATAACGCCGACGAAAATATCACCCAAAACACCGAAGAAAGCGCTACCCTGAACAATAAAAACAACAACAAAAATACCACCCCTCAGGAAGAAATAAGGATTGATAAAAACATAGCTTACAACAAGAATAAAAATTCCGACGGAGGGTCGCAGGGAATCACAGGAAAGCCGGGCAACCAGGGGAATCCCAACGGCAATCCGAACTCTGACAACTACAATGGCAACAGTCCATACGGTGACGGTATTTCTTTTAAACTTTCCGACCGCAAATCCAAATCTTTGCCCAAACCAAACTACAACTCGAAAGATGAAGGGTCGGTAGTAGTAAACATTTGGGTGGATAAACAGGGCAATGTAACCAAAGCACAGGCAGGCGCCAGGGGTACCACCACTACCAGTACCGCCCTGTGGAAACTTGCCGAAGATGCCGCCAAACGTTCGAAATTCGACACTAACCCTTCCGCTCCGGAAGAACAAAAAGGTACCATTACCTATAATTTCGTAAACCTGAATTAAAAAGGATTACTTAGTGTAGTGCACGAAGTGCTTTAAGTACTATCGTGTCTAAAATGGGTTCCCCTAAAATCGTCATTATACGATTTTCTGCTATACAGCGACTAAGTGTTTATAGGATTTGCGATATATAAACCTTGAAAGAAAATCTAACACACACTAAGCCAGGGTTATCCCGGATTTCAAGACTTTGAAAAAGTAGAATAAAACATCTAACTTTTAAAATGATTGTGTATTGATTTGGACGTTCATTTCTTTTGCTTGTGCAAAAGAAATGAACCAAAGAAAAAGACAGCCCAGACAATGCTTCAGCCCGCTCTCAGAAAATATTGAAAATCTAATCAAAGTAGGCCCGACGCCATGCGTCGGGAAACCCCGCAATCTGCGGGGCCTTTGAAGATTTTCAAATATTTTCTGATTCACGCCTTGGCTGGCCCGCCGTCTGGGCAGGCCAACGCACTTTTTTTCTACGAAAAAATAAAATGTTTGAATAACTACAGATCATTCATTAAATTTT
This sequence comes from Bacteroidales bacterium, assembly GCA_018004645.1. Taxonomy (GTDB): domain Bacteria; phylum Bacteroidota; class Bacteroidia; order Bacteroidales; family CAIWKO01; genus CAIWKO01. The sequence goes on along the minus strand of JAGNBV010000065.1, from coordinate 10,339 downwards.
GAATTTAGTGAAATATAGTTAGTTTTATTAAGGTTGATGAAATACAACGGTCCAGCTAACACACTTGTCATTAGCGATCATCGTTTCTAGTGACAAATCCGTGTTTAATTTAGTACATAATTTTGAACGGTAATGGGCAGATTGATGTAATTTTGCATTCCTGAATTACAAATAAATGACCACTTACGAGAAAACCGTTGCCTACATGTTCGACTGCCTGCCGATGTTCCACCGTATAGGAGCCGCTGCATACAAAGCCAACCTCGACAATACCCTTGCACTCAGCAAACTGTGCGGAAAACCGGAATTGGATTTTCCCTCCATTCATATTGCAGGCACCAACGGCAAAGGGTCCGTTTCGCACATGATGGCTTCCATCATGCAGGAACAGGGATTAAAAACAGGCCTGTACACCTCCCCGCATCTGAAAGACTTTCGCGAACGCATCCGTGTCAACGGAAAAATGATACCCAAACATCAGGTAGTACAGTTTGTAAACCAACACAAAAAAGATTTTGAGACCATACTGCCTTCATTTTTTGAGATCACCTTCGCCATGGCAATGGAATATTTTTCGGAACAAAAAGTCGATATTGCCATTGTGGAGACCGGCATGGGAGGCCGTCTCGATTCCACCAATATTGTTAGTCCGGTGATTACCGTAATTACCAACATTGGTTATGACCACACCCAGTTTTTGGGCGATACGCTCCCAAAAATTGCTGCCGAAAAAGCCGGCATCATAAAGCCCGGAATACCTGTAATTATTGGAATAACGCAGGCAGAAACCAAAACGGTATTTACCGAAACTGCTTCAAAAAATAACAGCAAAATTATTTTTGCCGATACACTCCTGCACCTGAAAAATTTTCGTTTTGTGCAGGAGCCTCCATTCGGAAGCATCAGCAATATCCGGATTAGCGACAAACCTTTCCTGAATGAAGTTTACTGCGCATTGAGCGGTATCTATCAGCAGGAAAACATGAAGACCGTGATAGCCGCCTGCCTGGAATTAGCGGAACGCGGATACCCTATTGATGAAAAAACCCTGCGCAAAGGGTTGAAAAATGTTGTAAAAAACACCGGTTTGCAGGGACGCTGGCAGGTATTATCCACAAAACCCCTCACCATTTGCGACACAGGGCACAACAAAGACGGGCTGACACAGGTAATCCGGCATATAAACCTCATTAAACACAATAACTTACATTTTGTTTTCGGACTGGTCAGCGATAAAGATGTGGCTGCCATACTCGGGCTGCTGCCTGCAGATGCCACGTATTATTTTTGCAAACCCGATATTCCACGGGGCCTGGATGTAACAACCCTACTAAAAGAAGCAGAAAAACAGGGCCTGAAGGGAAAAAGTTTTGATTCGGTAGGACAGGCTTTAAAATCAGCACAAAACGCTGCGAAAGAAAACGACCTGGTATTTGTGGGTGGAAGCACGTTTGTGGTTGCAGAAATTTTATGATTGTGTTTTTTATCATCCGGATGGACAAGTGGAAACTAAGCTTTTATAAACTTTTTTATAACGCTGGTTTTAAAAGGATTTTTGGTATTTTTATGCGTCCGGAAATAATAAAAAACCATGAGAAATTTTCGTTTTGTACTTTTGCTGATAATCAGCCTGATACTAATAATTGTCTATCAAACCCCTTCATATTCACAGGTAGCCTCCTTCCCCTGGAGCAACAACAACGGCATACCGTATCACAAATCATTCGACCGCTGCACGGGGTTTGAGGCCTTTATTCCGATACAAAACAAAAAAATCGCCTTTCTTTTGAAAGAAGAGAGCGTGATAAGAATTTTCGTTTCAGAGAAAAAACTGAAACATCAGGATATTGCCATAAACGCACCTGCTTACGACTTTGATTATCATAAACAAAAATTCTTTCTCTTATCTCCCGGTGCAGTTGAAATCATCGACCTTTCGAAAGGCAACCGCCAACTCATTCCCATGAAAACCTCACCGGTATTTTTTTCAAAAATTAAAGTCGTTGGCGGGAAAATTTTCTTGTTTACCAACAATCAGGAGACCTATGAACTGCAATCTGAAACAGCTAAAATTCAGAAAGTAACGGACCAGGGTATGATAATGCAAGAAGGTGTTTCTCTAAGATCGGTAAAAAATTCTGAAAACAGTTTCTCAATAAGTATCAACAACCACACGAAGACTTACAACACCACCCAAAAATTAGCTTCGGCTCAAATAGCAGGGTATAATGGCTCCTGCATATTTGTGGATGTACAGTACATCGTTCATGAAGTTCCCTTGAAGGTGGCCCGTGAAATATGGTCAGTAAAAACTGGTAAAAACGGCATTATCCGTGAGCCGGTGATCCGAAAGGTACCAAACTGCTATTACATATTAGCAGCCAACGACATCAGCATCACACCAACCCAGGCATATTATGCTCTTACGGACCCTGAAGGAGTAAAAATATTCAATCTGAATGCTAACACAGAAATTACTACAAAAAAGGAATTTCTGGATATTCATTTCAGTAGCAACACGATGCCTGCGCCTGAGTTACAGGATATTGGTCATGCGGTGAAGGCAGAAGACTCTATCAGCCGCCCGGAGATCATTGCCAATGCGGAACCTTTTGCCACTCACGCATGGTATTGCAATGCCGGCAATATCTATGACAACGTAAGTTGCGGTGGCACCACCATTAACACTCCTTCCTGGATAACAACAGGCCCTAAGACCTCTATTCCCTATTGCTGGGGAGGCTGGACAAGCCTGACCGTGTTTGATGCAGAACTGTTAAACAATAAATCTGCAGGCGACGATGCTACATCTTACAGCTCTTCAAGTCCGCAATGTGCCGTAGGAGTTGATTGTTCGGGATTTGTTTCACGGGTGTGGGAACTTTCTTACAAACGTGGCACCTCCACACTGCCGAATGTTTCCACTGCCTATGCCAGTTTCAGCCAGCTTTTACCAGGCGATCTGATTAATTACGCCGGCAGCCATGCCCGGCTGTTTCATTCCTGGAACCTGAGCGGAACAATGCACATCATTGAATCTTCCGCTTCGGGCACTAACTGGCGCGTCGGATATAACGACTATACTGCCGCTCAGCTTCAGGCTAATTATATTCCGCGGTATTATAACTATATTATCAATTCGGTTCCTGCGCCCCAGGACACCACGCCTCCACAGACCTCCATTACAGCAGGCACCTGGCATACCGGAAATTTCAATGTGTCGTTCACCGATACCGACGCATCGGGAATACAGGAAAGATACTGGCTTCCTGCATCGCTGAACAACAACAACTGGCATGCCAGCACAGCCGACGGATTTTTATATGAGGACTACACCGATACCGTTAATGTCATCTGGACGACGATTGAACCCTCCTGGAACATAATTTCAGGCGCCCTATGCCAGACAAATCAGGCATTAACCCAAAACAACGCGTACACTTTTCTTAAACAAGACAGCAACAACAGCTACCTGTTTAGCTGGAAGATGAAAGTAAGCGGCACCAGCAGCGACAGAAGAGGAGGTATTTATTTCTTCAGCGACAGCGGAGCAATGCTTCAACGCAACAACGCCTATATGGTGTATTACCGTGCCGATTACGACAAGTGTCAGATTTATAAATCCGTAAACAACGCCATCACCCTGATGACAGACGACGAAGCCGTCATCGATGAAAACGGATGGTTTGATTGCGATGTTACTTATCAGCCTGCAAGCGGGCTTATCTCAGCTTATCTGAATAAGGAATTGGTTTCTTCATGGGTCGATCCTGCGCCCCTGACTTCGGGACGCTATGTTTCGCTGAGAACGGGAGCCTGCCAGGGATATTTCGACGAAATCAGAGCGTACAAAAGCAGGGCAAACTCTTCGCTGGTTACGGTCGGACCAGGGAAAATGATACCGGACCAAAATCCCAACCCCTCCACCCCGGCCTGCCGCATCCATTCGGTGGTGATTGACTCGGCTAACAATATGTTTTCAACTTTTTCCGCCACCAACATCGACTATACGCCACCAACACCTGTTCCGGCAGTGGCAGACTATCATCCCGGCGATGCCGACACCACCTCCGAAGCATCGAACTTGAATGCATACTGGAACCCTGCAACAGATTCAAACAGCGGCATATCGCAGTACTTCTATGCATTAGGAACCACTCCGGGAGCCTGCGATGTAATACCTTTCACCCCGTTGAACGATACTTTTGCGGTATGTAATAACCTGAACCTGCAAAACTTTCAGATGTATTATTTTTCAGTAAAAGCCAAAAACATGGCAGGACTGGAATCTGACTTTACTACCTCCGACGGGATATTTACCGACATTCTTTATACTTCAGCCGGTACCCCTGCCGACAGGCCATTCCAGCTCTTCCCCAATCCGGCCGGAAACTACCTGAATATTTATGGTACGGATCCCGGCACGAAACTGCAATTCCGGTTGACCGACGCGATAGGCCGCACGGTTATTTCAATGCCTTTGCAAAGTAAAAATCAACATCAGATTAACCTGAGCGATATCTCCGAAGGCATTTATTTCTATTGTATCACGGATGGAACACAACAAATGGACAAAGGCAACCTCCTGATTATTCGCTGAACCTATTGATTCGTAATAAATAAGAAAAAAAGAGAACCTGACATATAAATTTGCCGGTATCAGAAGCGCACAGCAACAAAAAAAAGTGCGGATGATCTTCAGAATTTTCTGAAGAGTAATCACTATTGTCCGGTAAAAATTTGAATAATTGATGAAAAGCCTTATTGGGATAAGGTTTTGCGTGGATGCTTATTCAATAGGAGTATGTTTTTAACATAGAACGAATTGCTTTTCAGCAATTTATTATACCTCAGTCCTAAAGGATGTAAATTGCTAAAAATCAATTCTTCCTTTAGGACCGAGGAAAACAGCGGATACTTTTATTTACATCCTTTAATACATGTTTAATTTTTATCGGACATTAATAAATAGTAATATTTATTTTTCACTCCAAAAATATCCCGGGAGCGATAATCGTTATTACAGTAATTCCGATTGAAAAAATAATATAGTCAAAACTTCGCTACACTCGTTTGCACTATTTATTTTAACCATCGGAATAACCCTGTCAGACTGTCGCAGGCAGGCAAATGAGAAATATCAATACGTCCTATTGGACTAATTGATATTTCAATTTGGTATTATTGCCGGATTACCGGATTTTCTTTTGTCGGCCCAAAGGGTGAAAAATTCGAATGAATTTTTCAGGTTAGAGTTGCCCGATCTATGTTATTAAAGGTGCCCTTTTGTAATATTTATGGAAAAACTATTAAACAGCATCTACTGTGACACAATAATTTTATGATTATGAAAAAGATGTTCCTGATAATTTGTATATGGTGCTTTTCGCAAAATTCCACAGCTCAGCATAAGTTGGATAAAATCAATGGTGATTCCGTCACGGTGCTTAACCGGGTTGAATTCTATACCTTCAACGGGCCATACGGCGATCAAGGACACATTAAAAAGCCTGCCGTAAAGCTTATCCTGATGATCAAAAATAAAGGCACAAAACCCCTGCCCGATCTCTGTGTAACAAACCGGTCCGCTTATGTGAATATGCATATCAACGACAGCATACAGAATCCGGTATCATTTTACAACGGTACTGAAGCCACCGGAGCCCACTTATTACAAAAAGGTGGTACGGATACTTATGAATGGTGGTTTTTTGAAGATGAAAATCCCTATGGCAATGTTTTTACTGTACAATGGAGTTATATGGGATTGTTTTCAGAAAAGTTGAAAGTCACTATGTCAAAGAGGAACGTTGAAATCATAAAATGATTTGTGTCCGGCAGTTTGAATCAGATTTTCGGCCCGATCAAAGTCATATTACCAGGGATTGCTGAAAAAGCCTAAGGCGCATCATACCCGGACTTTGCACTTCGAAGCGCTCAGTTTAACACCCGCACAGGGATTCGAGACGGTAAGACGACGATGTATAATAAAAATGCATTTGACTGAATATTTTAATTATTATACATAACTAATGTTGTGAGTGTTGCGTGTATTTCAGCAGACACTGATTATTTATTTCACCTGGTAAAAATATCCGTACTAACACTTTCGTTATTATCAAGGGAAGTTCACAATTATTTTTATCAATTAAATTTTAAACGTATGAAGAAATTACTGTTCGTATTAATTCTTTTATGCTTTGATATGGCATTATACGCCCAGTGCGCATACACTTTTTCCATCAAAAACACTAAAGGCCAGCCACTGAAAAGCGTTGTGGTTACGGTGCAAAACAGCGATAAAAATATCGTTCTTCAATCCAAAACTGATGAAAAGGGCACCGCTTCTTTTACCCTGACCGAAAGCGGAACCTATACCTTCAGCTATCTTGAAATAAATGAAGCAGCCACCTTGAACCTTCCCGAAGGGTTTAAAGGAAAAGGCGGCAAAACAGTGACCTACGACCCGGAAAAAATATTTACAGAAAAAACAAAATCTGACCGGACCGGCATCAGCTTTACAAGCCGGTATCCGCAACAACTAAAAGGCCAACCCAATGTGGTGAAATTTATGATCGACCTGCGGAAAAACAACGAAACAACCATTCCAAACACAGAGGTGGAAATTGTTAACTGCAAAGACAAGGTCAAGTACAAGGGAACTACCGATGCCGGTGGCATAGCCACTTTTTATTTACCTGTAAATAAAGCATACGAGGTTGACGTTGACGGCAATCAGGCGGTCCATACGTTTACGGTGCCCGATAAAACGAATGCCGAATTCAAAAATGTAGTGTACTTCGAAAGAACCCGCGTAAAAGAAACCTCAAAAGGCGACACGATAATTCAGGCAAACATCACACAGACCCAGGGAACATCCACGCATCTGCTGTTTACCATCAGCCTGGTGGGCTTTGATGACCAGCCACTGCCCAATGAAAAGGTTTATCTTGATGCGGAAAACAGCAGAAAGGTTTACGCCGGCACTACGGACAAAAATGGTTCCTGCAAGTTTATGCTTGAAAAAGGCACTAATTACCTGGTAAACCTCACCTATGAAAACGGCATCCACCTGGTTGAGGCGCCATCCAGCCTGGGTTTTGCTGCGGCCTCCATCACCCGGCGCTACAGAGGAACGGCTGCCATAAAACAAATGATGGCTCAGAGGCATGTCAACGAGAAAGGTTTTGTGGTTAATCATGAGCAAACCCCGGTACGGGCGGCCAAAAGACCATCCAATTATTTAAAGATCACTAACCAGGGTTTCGACATTGACTTTGCCACCTCGGGACCCATAGGCACTTCAACCATTGCCGGTAACAAATTATTCACTCAGGAAGGTTTTTACTCCCCGAATTTTTATTGCCTGCAAGCCCTTACAGGAGAGTATCAGTGGGGCATCGAACTGGGCGAATCGGGGGCCTCGCCGATAGTGTACCACAACGGAGTGCTTTTAATCAACACCTATTCCTGCACATTATATGCTTTTGATGCCTCCACAGGCAAAATGCTGTGGAGCAAATGGCTGGCGGGCACTATATACTCCACGCCTTCGGCAGATAGCAACAGCGTGTATGCAGTGTACAACAACGGATACGCCAATCCTTCCAATCCTTCCGAAAGTTTTGTTGTAACGAGTTTTGATCTGCGCAGCGGAAAAATGAACTGGATCAACTGGATCGACAAAGAAGTTATCGCTTGTCCCGTGGTGGAAGGAAATGAGGTACATGTGGCCTCACAAAGCGGCAACTACTATGTCTTTGACAAAGTGTCGGGTAAACAAAACCTGTTCTCCAATAACATCAAGGCTGTATCCTCTCCCACGCTTACGCCTCAGCATATCTATGTAACAACATCCGTCAACGGCAGGGAACAACTGGCAGTGCTCGACAGAAAAACCTTACAGCTACAGAGAAAATACCCCACCCTGCTTGCTACAAAAAAAATCAGCAACCGCTACTCCTGCTATGAGCAGATGAACTATAACGGAGCCCATCCGGTGGTCTATAAAAACAAAATTGTAATCATCACCGACAGCACCAAAGTGGCAGCTTTTGATGCCAACAGCGAAAAAATCCTCTGGCAACAGGCTGTCAGCACCCATCCCAACCAGATGCCCCTGGTTGCCGACGAAAAACTGGTGTTGGCAACAACCACCGGAGAGATAAAGACTTTCGACCTGGCTACCGGTACCCTTCTGAAAACCCAGCAGCATAAAGGCGCTATAGACGGACAGCTATTGACAAACAAAGGGTATATGTACGTGGGATCCGATGGCGCACTGTCGGCCGTTAAAGAAAGCAGGGACATGCAGTGGAATCAATGGAATAAAGACGCCCGCCACAATATCTATTATAAATAAAAATAATCACCCTGTTCCGCAGATTTTTAAGAAAAAACCGTCTTCAGGATATTTTCCATACTGTTATAGTTGTATCTTTGACTCTTTCAGGAACTTATCCTTTGGAACATGAGCACGAAAAAAAAACCAGATAAAAAAACAGCGGCTTCTAAAGCTCTGGCCGTCCATCCGGCTATTCGTTATTCATTATATGTTCTGGTGCTGGCCATTAGTTTTGTGTTTTTTACACAAAAAATTGTATTTATCAATGCCGACCTGGGAAGACACATCAAAAACGGTGAAGTAATTGTAAACACCGGCAAAATTATTCCTGCCAATTATTACTCTTACACCGAGCCTGATTTTCCTGTTGTCTATCATCATTGGGGTAGTGGCGTTGTGTTTTATCTGATTCAGAAAATTATGGGGTTTGCAGGCTTATCTATAATTTATTGCCTGCTATCGGCTTTAGCCGTATTCCTTTTGTACAAAACCGCCGAAAACAAGAGCCATCCTTATGTGGCCTTCCTGTTTTTTATCCTGTGTATCCCGCTGATTGCCATGCGCACCGAAATAAGGCCCGAGGTCTTCAGCCTGCTCTTTATGGCCATTTACATTTATTTGTTTGAACTTTTCATATCCTCAAAAATTCACATCAGAACACTATTGATCACCTTGCCACTGCTACAGTTGTTATGGGTCAACCTGCACATCTTTTTTGTATTTGGATTAATCATCGCCGGCGTTTATATTGCCTATATCTGGTGGCTCCGCAAAAATAAAGAAACAAACAAGTTGCTGCTATTACTATCAGGACTCCTCATAGGCGTATGTTTTATCAACCCTTACGGACTTCAGGGCGTGTTAACCCCGCTGACAATCTTTAACAACTACGCCTATATGGTGGCCGAAAACCAGAGTGTGTTTTTCATGCAAAACCGTTTTGGCAATGGTGTATATATCCATTATGAAGTGGTAACACTCCTCACGGTGCTGCTGATGCTATGGTACCTGAAAAAATCAGGATTCAAACCCGGTACGGTGTGGTTTGTTCTTGTGTTACTGCTGCTTTTTGTGGCATCCGGATATAAGGCAATCCGCCTGATACCTTTTGCAGGAGCCATGCTGCTTGCTTTTGCTCCCGGTATTTTTATGCCACTGACAGCCAATTCAGGTGCAGGATTCAAAAAAAGCCTGACAATACTAAGTCTAATAGCAGCCATCGTATTGACAATGGTGTATTTTGCAAAAAAAGACACCTACCTGTCGTTGAAAAAGTCAGGCCGAGGATTTGGGATATATAAAGGGATAAACAACTCAGCCGATTTTTTCAAAGCAAACCATTTCAAAGGCCCTGTTTTTAACAATTACGATATTGGTGGCTACCTGATATACCATCTGTTTCCCGAAAACCGTGTTTTTATCGATAACCGGCCGGAGGCATACTCCACCGATTTCTTTGAGAAAGTATACAATCCCATGTTAGAAAAAGAGACCGTATGGCAACAGTTCGATAAGAAATACCAATTCAACTGCATATACTTTTTCAGGTTAGACGAGACACCCTTTGGACAGCCATTTATCATTAAAAGGATCAACGACCGTGGCACGTGGGCGCCGGTATATGTAGATGACGCCGCTATCATACTTTTAAAAAGAAATGCCCGTAACCAATCCCTCATACAGCAGTATGAATTACCTCCCGAAACCTTTGTGGTAACGGAAAATTGAAATCCGGAAAGGTGTATGTGGCATAATAGGCCAACACGTTCCTCTTGCGCAATCCGGGGGTTATCGAAAAATATATTTTCTCATTTTTTAATTCATTCAAAACATTATACTACTTTTGATTTCTTATGGTATGACATTTATGTAAGCCTACGGCAAAGTACATGTTTTTTTAAACCAGCAAGGGTTTAATTTTGCACAGGCAGAAGTTCGTGCAACATGTTTGCAGGGCAAACAGGCAGGATAGTAAGGATTTCTTTGAGCCACGCG
>JAGNBV010000187.1 GCA_018004645.1 Bacteroidales bacterium | reverse complement strand
GGATCGATTTTTCGAATATCGTTTAATTTAAACGAAACAAAACCTTTCAAAGCATTTTTAAAGGACAGGAAATTCATACTTATATTTCCATATTATGTGATTATTAACATATTACGGAATTATAATGGCATATTTATAAAAATAATCAAGTGGAATTTTCAGGCTGGTCACTGATGGCTGTTCACTGATGGCTGTTCACCCTTCACCATTCACTATTCACTATCAACCATCCACTGCTGTTCACCGTTCGCCAGTAGCGAAATCAATCTGGAGGCAATATCTCAATTTCCGGAGGTGCGATATCAACCACCGGTGGAGCTATATCAACTTTCGACGCTTCCTCCTGGTGTTCAGCTCTTTTCGAGCTCACATCTACCAACGCCCGGCCATATGCGGACTCTCCCCTTTTATGAAAATTAGCCTTAGTGCCGACATAGGTGCCACTGCCCCCTTTTTGTCCCGACAAGGCAGTATCAAAGATTATTATCTCAACTTTTTTCACGCGATCATTGACGACGAGGGCATAATTCGGCTCTTCCACAACCCGCATTATCTCCCTCAATCCTTTTTCAATGGCAACTTTTTTGAGACTTACCGATAATGATTTATTCTTATAGCCCTTTGTTATTTCAATCTTATAACCGGCAGATTTGGAAACCTTAGCCAATACATCACTTAAAAGTTCATTGTCTGAAGTTACAGAAAAAACCGGTCCGGCATACGCCGCCGAAATAGCGAAACACGTCAAAATGATAATATTTATCATTGCTGCGACGCAAGAAACGAATAGAAAATAAGATTTGATTTTAATAATAAATGCGCTGAGTATTTTTTTCATATCCTGAAATACCGTTATTTTTTATCAAGGTCACGACAGAAACTTCGATCATAATAATATACCCTTTCCCGCAAAGGAAAGGGTATATATGAAAAAATGAATTTATTAATAATATTAATTAACTATTAGCAGATTTTCAAGTTCAGCTATTTTTTCTGCTTGCGCAACGTTAATTTTCTGTTGTTCCTGAATGAATCCCTGCTGTTCCTGGACCATCGGGTGAGGACCGCCACAACATCCATGGAGCAACCCCTTACGGTCTTGCGTCGCTACCAGCTCAGGGACATCCTCCGAGATAAATCTGCAAGTCGCATCACTTTGATGCAGTGCCAATAATTTTCTGGGCAGCTTTCACCATGCCCCGCATATCATCTACAGACAACGTCGGATGAACCGGAAACATTATCGCGGTGTCGCCGAGTTCTTTGGCTACCGGCAGGGGTTTCCCGGGGCGAAGATTGTCTTTGGCAAAGGCCTTTTCCCGATACATTTCACTGCAACTTCCGGTGAAGCAGGGAATACCAAGGTTATTGATGGCCGTGATAATGCGTTCCCGATCCCAACCTTTTTTAAGCATCTCCGGTCTTAGAAACACATAATATTTGTAATAGGAATGCACGACGTTATCCGGCGGAACCGTTACACGCAACGCCGGTATGTTCAGAAAAGCATTGGTTAAGATTTCGGCATTGCGGCGGCGTTTTCTTATCCAGCCTTCCAGTTTTTGCAGTTGAATACGCCCGATGGCCGACTGCACTTCCATCATCCGCCAGTTGGTGCCGAAGGATTCGTGCAGCCATCGAAAAGATGGACCGGGCTTGATATCACTTTTATAAACCGCGTCATAACTTTTGCCGTGATCTTTATACGACCAGACTTTTGACCAGATCTCTTTTTTGTTCGTTACCACCATGCCGCCTTCGCCGCCGGTGGTTAAGATTTTATCCTGGCAAAACGAAAAAGCGGCCGCATCGCCGAAGGAGCCGACCTGGCGACCTTTATAGAAAGCGCCGACAGCCTGAGCGCAATCTTCAATCACGGCCAGCTTATGTTTTTTAGCCAGGGTCATGATTTCATCCATCGCACAGGGCCAACCGGCCAGATGCACCGCAATGATTGCGCGCGTTCGTCTGGTAATCACTTTCTCAATTGTCGCCGCGGTAATGTTTTGACTTTCCCTGTCCACATCGGCAAAGACCGGTTTTGCTCCCCGCATCACCGCGCAACTGGCCGACGCAATGAAACTGCGCGGCGTCACAATGACGTCGTCGCCTTTCCCGATGCCCAGTGCCATAAGTGCTGCCTCCAGCGCCACCGTACCGTTCATTACGGCGACGGCATATTTCACGCCGATACTTGCGGCAAATTCCTTTTCAAACAGGCGGCCTTCGTTACCCGTCCAGTAGTTCACTTTACCGGACTGCAAGACTCTTTTGACCGCCGCAATTTCGTCTTTGGCAAAAATGGGCCAGCCGGCGATGTTTTTTTTAGCGATTTCCGTTTTCATGTAATATTGTCCATCAAAGTGAACAAAACATACATAAACTGTTCACTTAAGTCAAGAAACATAAATTTTTTCAAATTACACTGAACCCGCTCCGCTCATCACGGTTATGGACCACCGTGGTCAGAATCCCGACGAACAACCCCAGATTGCTCAAGGCAAGATCTGCAGCTACACGAAAAAAAAGACCCCGGGGGGTATAATCGGTCTGCAACCTGTTTGTCCACCAGTCAGGCAGTTTCATTCCATCCGCTCCTTGAGATCCACAGGACCGACAACCTTTGCCGGCACACCATGCGCGCACACATTATCCGGTATATTCCGGTATATTCTGATTGACAAAACCAAAATAAACCAGGTCTCTTTTCTAATGCTCTTTGATTACTTTAGCCGGAACACCAGCCACCGTTACATTGTCTGGCACATTTTTTACTACCATAGATCCCCCTCCTACGATACAGCCATTCCCTATTTCTACACCAGGCCTTATGGTGACACCAGAACCTATTATACAATGGTGTCCTATACGTGTACCCCCTCCGATATCAATGTGAGAATAAAGAATTGAATAGTCTCCTATCTGAGTATCATGTCCAATTCCTGTATTATAGTTAATGAAAACGAAATTGCCAAGTTTCAAACCCGTACTGAGCAGAGAACAGGGTAAGCCTACAACAACGCCTTCTCCCCATTCGATGTTGTTGCTATAATATGTTCCAGGAGTTAGGACTCTCGGGAATTTGATAGAAGGAAACTGCTTAAGCTCGTTTATAATTTTTTCTCTTTCATATGGGTTGCTTAAAATAGAAACAACAACAGCCCCACCATTTTTCTCCAAATATCCTCTTTTACCTAATACTTTTATGCCTTCAATCTGTTCTTCGTCAGTTGCATCTTCTACAAACCCCTTAACCTGCCACTCTTCACTGCCTTTTAAAAATGTGGCCAGTTCACGACCGGCACCACCTGCACCATAGATAATTAAATCCTGCTTCATTTTATACCCCCTTTTTATGTATTCAAATGCATTTTGATCTATAGCACTTACTACGTTTTTTACTGAAGTTGTCGATTCTCTCATCAGAGAAATACTTTTAAAAAGATTAACCAACAAAAGCCTCTATAGTGTTCTATTCACGCGATAACCCTTTAAACTCTTCCATCGTCGCCTGACCCTGTTGATTTATTCCTTCGCGCTTTAAGATTTTCCAAATTGTCATAAAAATAATTTTTATATCCAACCAAAATGACTGGTTATCCACATACCAGACATCCAGTTTAAATTTTTCTTCCCACGTGAGCGCATTGCGGCCGTT
>JAGNBV010000186.1 GCA_018004645.1 Bacteroidales bacterium | reverse complement strand
CATTTATGGATAATGGCAAAATCATCATCCAGGGGTCTCCTAAAGAACTCATCAGCAAAACTCCCGGATGCAGCAACATGGAAGAATCATTTTTAAAATTAACCGGAGTAGATTTAAGGGATTAAAATACCTGTTATGAACAAGTTTTTTGCATCATTTGTCAAAGAAATATTACTGCTGATCCGCGACAGGGCTGGCATGATATCGCTTTTCATTATGCCTATGATACTGGTGTTTGTGATGACGGTTATTGAAGACAGTGCCCTAAACTCCACCGCCGACAAGCAAATATCCATGTTGTTCTCCAACCCTCAAAACGACAGCCTTGGGATAGCCATAAAAAATGGCCTTGACGACACCAAAGCTTTTACAATTGTGGAAACGGTGGACAACAAACCTCTCGACAAACAATCACTGAAACACTATGTTTCCGCTGGCAAATACCCTGTCGGGATTTATATCCCCGAAGGCGCCACCGATACGCTCCGGAGCAACACCCGCAAAGTGGTAATGAAAACTTTTGCCGAAATAGGACTCACCTCCGGCGCAACCAAAACCTATGATTTCGACTCCGTGCTTATCGATATTTTTTATGACCCCGCCGTCAGAAACTCATTAAAAGCGCTGGTGGACGGCGCTATAGGCCAGCATTCTGCCAATATCGTCGGAAAAATGATTTCCGAAATGTACTCCGAAATACTCTCTGATTTCCTGCCAGGTGATAAAAAACTGAATGTGAATTATCCCACTATGATATCGGTGAATAAACAATACGCCTCCGAACCCGGCAACACCATTATTCCCAACTCCACACAACACAATGTGCCTTCCTGGACCCTGTTTGCCATGTTTTTCATAGTAATCCCCCTGGCTTCCAGCATTATACAGGAAAAAGACGGCGGCACCTACCTGCGCCTTGTTACTATGCCCAAAACCTATATTACCACTTTCATTGGTAAAATGGTCGTATATTTCATCGTTTGCCTGCTTCAGGTTACTATATTGTTTAGTATGGGCATGTATATTATTCCCCTTACGGGTATCCCCGGCCTGCAAATAGGAACCCACTTCGACGCCCTGGTCGTTGCTGTGCTGGCCTCGGCCTTTGCTGCCGTGGCCTTTGGGGTGATGATGGGCTCGTTCTGCACTAGCTACCAGCAGGCAGCTTCGGTTGGTGTAATTCTCATCATAATTCTGGCTTCATTTGGCGGGCTGTGGATGCCGGTGTACCTGATGCCAAAAAACCTGCAGGGCATGCTCGGATATTCTCCCATGAACTGGGCACTTACCAACTTTTACGACCTTTTCCTGCGAAATGCACAAATTAAAGACATTTTGCCCAATGTATATAAACTTATACTCTTTGGCATAGGCTGTTTCACGTTAGGATTGGCATATAAAGCAATCAAAAAAGTTAAATAACTATGCTCAGCGACATAATTCCTATAAATATACGCTTCCACGAAGTAGATTCGTTGCGCATTGTGTGGCATGGCCATTACCTGAAATATTTCGAAGACGGCCGTGAAGCTTTCGGAAAAAAATACGGCATTGCTTACATGGATGTATTCCGAGCCGGACTGGCTACCCCACTGATAAAAATTTCATGCGAATACAAAAAAGCTGTAAAATACAACGATAAGGTTATGCTGCAAACCACGTTTATCCCTACCATGGCAGCAAAAATTGTTTTTGAATTCAGATTGTTCAACCCCGATACCGATGAGGTGTTTGCCACCGGCGAAAGCACCCAGGTGTTTCTGAACGCTGCCAGCGAACTGATACTCACTTCACCCGATTTTTATACCGAATGGAAAAAGAAATGGGGATTACCCTCCTGAAAGTAAAACCAAAAGATTTTTTACATAATTTTGCCACTTAATTTTTTATCATGCAACAGGTTTTTGTTTGCGGCGGTAACGTTATCACCTCCCTTGGATTTTCAACGGAAGAACATATCGACAAAATCAAACTTGGAATCTCTGGAATCCGCCTTATACAAGATAACTCCTTGTATCCTGAAGATTTTTATGCATCACTGGTTGATAATCAACGTCTCGAAAATGAATGTGCCGCTCTTTCGTGCCCCTCGCAATTTACCCGGTTCGAAAAATTGATGATACTTTCTGCCCAAAACGCCCTGGCAAAAAATCAACACATTGACCCCGCCTCAGAAAAAACCGTTTTTGTTATTTCTTCTACTAAAGGCAACATCAACCTCCTCGAAGAAAACCAAAAAGCGGCTTATGAACCCGAAAGGATATTTCTTTGGAAATCAGCAAAAATAATTGCCAGCTATTTTGGCAATAATAACAAGCCGCTGATAATTTCCAACGCTTGTATTTCAGGCGTTTTAGCTATCACAGCTGCCAGTCAACTGTTACGGTCAGGCCTATACGAAAACGCGGTGGTCATAGGCGGCGACATTGCCTCAGAATTTGTAATTTCCGGATTTATTTCTTTCAAATCTTTGGCCAACGGTATTTGCAAACCCTTCGATAAGAATCGCAACGGACTGAACCTTGGCGAAGGCGCCGGCACGCTGATCCTCAGCACTAAACCCATAACTCACCACAACAGGCCCCTGATAAAAATCCTTGGAGGTGCCAGTAATAACGATGCCAACCACATTTCGGGCCCATCCCGCACTGGCGAAGGTCTGTTTCTGGCAGTTTCACGAGCCTTGAAAAGTGCTGGAATCAAGCCGGCTCAAATTGATTTTATTTCGGCTCACGGCACTGCCACACCTTTTAACGATGAAATGGAATCAAAAGCATTCAGCAGCGCAGGTCTGAGCATGGCACCGCTGAACAGCCTGAAAGCCTATTTCGGCCACACACTCGGCGCAGCCGGTATCATCGAATCATGCATATCTATCTATGGATTAACCCACGATATCATGTTCAAAACATTGGGATTTAACGAATTAGGAGTGCCGGAACCCATTACCGTGCTCGACAAACTAAGGCCTAAAGTTCAAAAGAACATTTTAAAAACAGCTTCGGGATTTGGAGGCTGCAACGCCGCTGTAGTATTTGCAAAAGATAAGGAGTAATGCATATAACAAAAAATACATATATCACAAAAAATTCAGTCTGGCTCGACAATCAACTACTTTTCAGTCAGGATGATACATTTGCTTACCAGGAATTTTTCAAATCCGCCTTTAAAACACTGTGCGCTCCCTATCCCAAGTTTTACAAAATGGACAGTTTAAGCAAGCTGGGTTTTCTGGCAACAGAAATCCTGCTGAAAGATACTGATTTACTTTTGCGCTATGCCAAGGAAGATATTGGCCTGGTGTTTTTAAACAGTTCGTCCACCATTATCACCGATACGGAGCATCAACAATCAATAAACGACCGGAGTAATTATTTTCCAAGTCCTGCGGTGTTTGTTTACACCCTGCCCAACATCATGCTGGGCGAAATCTGCATTAAAAACGGTTTTTTCGGAGAAAACGCACTGCTGATTACCGAAAAATTTGATGCGACAACACTGCATACCCAAATAAAACTCCTGACTGAATCCTGTCATATACAAGCTTGTGTTGCAGGATGGGCAGAGATTAACGAACATCACTTCGAAGCCTTTACCATGCTCATCGAACCTGATGATATGGCAGGAAATTCAAAAGAAAAATGTACTTTTGCTGTAGAAAATATTCAAAAATTATA
>JAGNBV010000064.1 GCA_018004645.1 Bacteroidales bacterium | reverse complement strand
AGGAATTTCTGCTTTTGCTAAAACACCTATTAATGAACTATTTGCCAAACAACAAATCAATCAAAATGTCAATGAACAACTTAATTTATTTAATTTCAATCAAATATTAACGCATCAGTAATGATTGTTGAAAATCTTTATCAGCTCCCTGTCAAGGATCAGGCACCTTTTCCCCATAAAGGTGGATTTTGTGAAATACAGATATTTGCTCAATGTCGAAAGTCCCAGCCCGTTTATTGTTTTGAGTGCATAACCTATTCTTTTTTCATCTATCACATCATTTTGCTTTATATCGTTGAGAAATTTTTTCAAAAAAAATAAGCTTTCCGGACTTGTGATTTTTTTAAAATTATCTCCTCTCATTCCCGCCGGGTATCCCCAATAAATAACTTTCAGAATGAACGTTTCTATCGGGTCGTCATTGAATGACCGGAACAGATCCTTTCTGCTGATTGTTATTTCTGTGTCCTGACCAAAAATATCCTCATGGTGCTCAATAATTTCAGGGTTGATGTTTTTCCAGTTTTTCTTTTTTGTTGTAAATGAGTGTTCTTCCAATGGAAGACTTCTTATTAAATCCCCATATTTTTCAAACAAATTATCCATAACTTATAGTTAATTTTTTTTGTTAGTAAATATTCCGGGCACTTTCAAATACTTCATGACAAATTTCCACAGTATTCATGTGAATTTCTAATACCTTTGAAACCGGCGTCTGGTACCCTCCTGCAAGGTTCCATACCAAAGGAATATTTTTCGTTTTTGCATATTCAAAGACTGTTCTATCCCTTACCATTAATTCCTCAGTGGTAAGCCCACCGCCAATGGGATCGTCAATATGTGCATCTGCACCCGCCTGAAAGAAAATCATATCCCTGTCAGAAAATTCCTGCATTTTTTCAAATTGGCTTTTTCTCTTCAATTCATGAATGTAGTCGGTAATTGTATAATGCCTGATATCCAGGCCTAATCTTTCAATAATTTCCACTGTGCCATTGCCGAAATGTGCATCCAGGTCGATGATGCCGATTTTGATATCCGGGAACTCCTTTATCAACAGAGCAGCACTTATCATCAGTCCGTTAAAAGTACAGAATCCGCCAGAGGAGCGATAACCCGCATGATGAAACCCGGAGGTTGGTGACATCGCTACCGTTTTATTGACATAAGCATATCGCGCAGCATGGTAAAATGAGGCCGACGTCCAGTACAACGAATCTGAAACGTCTTTTGAATAATTTCCAAAACCATTTGCTTTTTTGCAATTCAGGATTTCTTGTACATGCTTTCTTTCGTGAACAAGGCAGAAATCTTTTAATGAAAGCGGAGGCCAGTCTGATTCAATCTGAATATAGGATAGTTTTTCCAGTTCTGCCATCAGTAAAGCCGGTTTTCCTGCACTCGGGGAGATGCTTTTATTGCTTTTTACCGATTGATTTTCATTGTAAAATACTTTCATGGTGCTTTCCTTTGTTTTTAGTGGTTTAATTTTCTAAAAACAAAATTAGAACAGCACGGAGCAGAATAAAAGATATGTAACGTTACAAAGTTCAGAGAACTAAGTCACAAAAGCATCAATATTGAAGTTCAATGCGGACTAACCCGGGGTCTACACCAATACTATATTTTTCACCCCTGACTCCCTCAAGGCAATAAAAACCGGCGAGCGGCTCCCCAAGCTGTTTTCTTAATTTTTTATTGAGAAGGCTTTTGTTCTTTGCAAAGGTACCGTCTCCTGTGTAGGGCGCCGATAGGCGTTTAATTGCTGATTCTTCGCCGCCGGGTCTCAGGATTCGATAGATTTTCAGCATGTCTTGTCGGTAGTACTCCAGATCGTTCAGGGCGATGCCCTCGTTATGAATTAAGAAAAACAGGAACAGTGTCTTAGGCAAATAATCCAATAGTATTTCTTTATCCCCTATTACTATCTTTCCTTTTCTATCAACAAATACATTGCGGGGAGTTATATTTCCTGTAAAGCCCTGTACAAACAGCAAGCGTTTTCTCAGCATATCAAAAATGCCGATGGCCTGATTAATCAACGTTTCATCCACTTTCTCTTTTTTCATTTTAGCCAGGCAATCAAGGCAGATATCGCCTGTTCTGAGTTTCAGGATAATCTCTTTTTTGTTCGAACACAAGTCGTTCATACAGCCTATGGATTCCCGGTGAAACCATGATTCGGGCAATGTAGGCGATATTTTCATCAGCATTCTCAGGATGTTGGCTATAACCTGGTATGCCAATGGAAACTCAGGCGGTGAATTAATAAATTTTTCAAGATCCCCGGCATGGATAAAAGAGTTATTGTGTTCATCGAAGGCGCTGAAAAAATTCCTGTCATTTCTTCTGTTTGTCAGCAATATGATGATTTCTTCTTTTCTTACTTTATGTTTTTTCCTGTAAAAATCACAGATGGAAAACAATTCATGCCAGCTTAACGGGATGTTTTTCTTATTGTGTTCCAAAAACGGAAAATTCAGGGCACTAAATTTAATATCATCTGCATGAAACTGCAGTGGACCCCTGGATGTCTTCAGCAATTCATGAACTTCAACATAAGTGCCTGGCTCAAATTCCGGAGTCCTGATAAGATATATGTCCATTTTATTTAGAGTTATTGAGAGTCTTTAACTGCATTTCAAAGTTAGGAAAACAATTGAATTTATAAATTTACTTTTATTTGCTATAAGAATATTTTTTTGTATATTTGCCTCAGCATTAAGAGATCCCGGGGAAGGGACGGCAACCGAGTAAGAACACCACGGTGCCAAAACAATGCGCAGCTTCTGCTGAAAAAAGTTCTGAATCGCTATTGCATCATCTTCCCGTAGTTTCTCTCAATGTGAAATAAATTATTGTTTAACAATTAAATTTTTTCACTATGTCAATTTTATGTAACGTTAGGGGAATCATTTCAAGATTCAAGGAAATTTCAGGCAAGGATTATTCCGAATGGAAAAAAATCCTTTTAAGCAAACCTCATTACGACAGGCGTGCCGCTTATGACTTTATGGTTGAGCAGGGGATGAAAACTTATATCGGATTTTTACTCTGGACATGCGCTTACGATATTAAATACATCTCAAAAACATCCAGGCCGATACCCGGTGAAGAAGCTCACTTTGAATTTTTAGCAAAAGTTGCCAATGATGCAAAAAGCCAGAATGTGCTTTATGAAAAAGAAACGCTTTACTCAACTTTTAAGATTGAAATCTTTTATGAAAACGGAAATTTAATAGTTTCCAGATGGATTTTAAACGATCGTTATGAGGATGAAAGATCTATTGTGATTGATAAAAAAGATTTGTCCAGACTCCTGGAATTTCTTGGCTCTGGCGGTCAGAACCTTACTGCTGCTCTAAAAGCAAGGTTCTGTAATGATACCGCTTTTGAGGATATACAACAGTTATTAAGGCATGCAAATATCGATTACAGTGGTAGGTTATATTGATTTGTCAACATTGAACCAATCTGAAAAAACAATGGGAAGATGATAAATAAAAATTTTAATATTGTAAAATAATTATAGTTATGCCAAACGAAATAGAACATAAATTTCTTGTAAATAAAGGCCTTTGGGCTGGAGTATCTCCTGAGAAGACCGTTTTTATCAGGCAGGTGTATTTGCTTACCGAGCCAGAAATATCCATACGTATCCGAACAAAAGATAATGAAGGATTTATTACCATCAAAGGCAAATCACAAGGCCCGGTAAGACGTGAATACGAATATCCCATTCCTTTAAAGGATGCAAACGAACTAATCGAAAAATCTTCTGCCACCCTGATAGAAAAAAAGAGGCATATCGTTTATTATAAAAACATGAAATGGGAAGTGGATGAGTTTCTGGGAACAAATTCAGGATTGATCCTTTGTGAAATAGAGTTGGAAAGCGAAGACCAGCAATACGAAAAGCCCGAATGGATTGACAAGGAGGTCACAGACGATATGCGGTATTATAATTCGGTTCTTTCAGTGAATCCTTATTCCAAGTGGTAATTGTTGAGTTTTCTTGACAATCTGAAAGATTTCAAAGAAATCTGGGATAATATTCACAGGGCACTAAAGCAACAAGTATTATCCCATTTTTTAAAATGTAACATCAGAATATGAACCTGAAGTTAATATCTCAATAAATCTTCACCGGCACTTCCTTAATTGCTTCCCTTTATAATAGGACTGTATTACATGGCCGAAATGTTCTATAATATCATATTTTTCCGCCCCGCATTTCCGTTTGGTCAATTCCCAAAAAAGTCCGACCTTTGCATGTTTTTTTAATCAACAGGCATAACCGGCTAGAAGATAACCCAAAAACTACATAACCGTAAGCCGGCCCGCCGATAGTAAACATTCTCACATGAGAAACGCGCCATTACGAATCATCATCATCATACTGTTCAGCGAAATCTTACTCGTTGGATACTCGTTTTTTTATGTTCGCACCGAAAACAGCTATATCAGGGATTTCGCTCGTTTTTACACTCCCCGTTCGCTATTTGATTTTTCTGTACAAGGCGAGAACACCATTGCCGACAGCCTGTTGGAAAAGTACCTTGCCAATGCCGAGAACAACGGTCAGATTCTTCATCGTACTTTCTTGTCGAAGATAGGCCCCAAAAAACAAAATATCTTTTTGACCAACCCCGATATCGTTGACGAGCAAGGTAAACCCTGTGGCAAGGCGCTTGACAATTTTTTCAAAGCCCTGCTCAACGAAAAGGATACAGCAGTTATCCGTGTTGCCCATTATGGCGATTCGCAGCTCGAAGGCGACCGGGTGTCGTATGTGGTACGCGACAAAATGCACACTAAATTCGGAGGTTCCGGCGTGGGCTATGTGCCGCTGAAAGACCTCAGCCCCGTGAGCTACGTGCGCAACAGCAGCGGCAACTGGGCCAGGTATTCAGTATTTAGCAACAAAGACCCGGAAAAAAATTACGGCATCGCCGGAACGGTTTTCAGATTTTATAAATACTCGGTGCGGCAAAGCGACGAAAAACCAACATCCACAGACTCTTTATCTCTGCCCGATTCACAGCCCGAACCACAGAGAATTTCGTACCGCAATGCCAGCATCTCCATAAAACAGAGCAACAAATACAGTTTCAACACTATCTCGTTTCTTTATGGACGCAACGAGGGTAATTGTGCTGTTAATATCTATAACACCACCTCCGGCGAACTCGTAAAAACCGACACCCTGCCGCCATGTGCTACCGTATGTTTTCACAAAATTGCCACTGGCCCGCTGCTGAATATCAGGGTGGAATTTGTTGCCGACCTGAGTCCTGATTTTTATGGTATGTACCTGGATGCCGGCCATGGTGTGCAGGTTGACAACTATGCCATCCGCGGACATTCCGGCGACGGGTTGATGCATATCAGCGACAGCAAACTGAAAGAGATGCTGACACTGACCAACACCCGCCTGGTGATTTTTCAGTACGGCGCCAATATGGTGCCTTACGTGCGTTCCGAAAAAGCCTGTGCCTGGATGGGCGACATATATTACAACCTGTTCATGAAATTCAAAAAAGCCAAACCCGACCTGAGCATACTGGTAATCGGAGCCGGCGATATGGCACACGGCAGCGAGGGGAAATATCTCTCCTATTCGTGGTTACCGCAAATTACCGCTACACAAAAACAGGCGGCCCTCAGGGCAGGATGCGCTTACTGGGATCTCTATAATATGATGGGCGGCGCCAATTCGGTGCTCATCTGGGCTCAAAAAAACCTGGTCGTTACCAACGGACATTTTTCATCCAAGGGTCAACAAGTGGTGGCCAACGAAATTGTGGAAGCCCTGATGACCGAATACAATAAATTCATCTACCGGAAACCAACAACAAAATAGTATGTTGCACGTCAAGAAATATAACGGCATCCTGTTTTCGTTGGTTCCTACGGTAATACTGTTTTGTGCCATAGTGTCGCTGAGCGGTTTTTCAAAAAACAACACCAAAACCGAAGACCCTGCTCTTTTGGCTGCACATATTGACTCCCTCGTGAAGTATCGCGCCTATTATCCTTTTATCCGGTACGAAAAAAACTATATCGAATGGTTTGGTTCAGCAGGTATCGGCAGTTTTTTCCGTAAGGTAGCCCAAACCGACACGCGCAAATTGAAAATTCTGCATATCGGCGATTCACATATACAGGCCGACATTCCTTCGGGCTATGTGCGTGAACGGTTGCAGGAAACATTTGGCTACGGCGGCCGGGGACTGGTGTTTCCTTTTAAAGCGGCCGGCACACATGCTGCCTACGACTATAAAACGTCCTGTTCGGGAAGATGGGAATACAACAGAAATATCCAACGGGATTACCGCTATGATATGGGCCTCATTGGCGCCACCATACATACTTCGGACTCCTGCGCATCGTTTAAACTTATTTTTCGTGAAGGATATATCAAGGAAAATTTTACCCTGCTGAAAATATACTGCAAACAGGATTCGCTGAGTTACGACCTGAAGATAAAAACTTCTTCCGGCGAGGTGCCCGTTCATGTGGATTGTAACGATTATGCCAACAGCAAACCCTATGTGGTGTTGAAAATGGCTGAAGCCACGGACACCCTGCAGGTTTTTGTGAACAAAACGGAGGCAAAACAGAACTTTTTTGAATGCTATGGATTGCTGATCGAAAACGATGAAGACAGAGGTGTGCTGTACAATAGCACCGGGATAAACGGCGCCGGCTATGTGAGTTTTTTGAGGCAGCGCGTTTTTGGACAGCAACTGCAGGAACTCAAGCCCGACCTGGTTATTATAGATATGGGTGCCAACGACTTTAACGCCAGGGTGTATAACGATGCCGCCATGGAGAGCAATCTGGTGAGGATTATCAACAGTATTCGCGATAGTGCTCCAGAAGCTGCCATTCTTATCTCCAATGCCCAGGATATCTATTATCGCCGCAAATACAATGTGACCCAGTGCAAAGATTTTATGCAAATGACACTACGTGTGGCGCAAAAATACCATTGCGCATTTTATAATTATTATACCGTCAGCGGGGGCCGCAGGTCTATGGACCAGTGGTACAAAAACGGGCTGGCTCGCAAGGATAAAGTGCATCTTTCGGCGCCGGGATATTATATCAGGGGAGAGTTGTTATTAAATGCCATGTTAAATTCTTATGTAGTATGGCTACAGCAACAAAATGACACCCTCATAGCCGACCAGCACCTCCTCGATACCCTGGCACTGAAAAAGTATTTTGATGAAGAAATAAATTTCAAAACGGTAGCCGCTAAGCCCTTACATGTGGCGGTAAGCAATAACGAAGAAAATGATAACGAAGGATCGGATGTAACCTATTACAAAATCCGCAAAGGCGACAACCTGGGCGCTATTGCAGAACGATTTGGTGTGCGGGTGAGCCAGTTGCAGCAATGGAACGCCTTATCGGGAACAAAAATCATTGCTGGAGCGACACTGGTGATTTACAAAAAATCAACCACTTCGACTCCTTTAAACATACCCGAAAAGCCCGCAGGGACAAAACCGGTCAACCATTCGTCCACTGTGCCTGCCACATCAGGAAGAACTGTTGCCGGGAAAAAATCCTATAAAGTGGTTTCCGGCGACAACCTTTGGCTTATCGCCAAAAAATTCAATACCACCGTAGAAAAAATAAAACAACTCAACGGACTGAAAACAGATAAACTAAGTATTAATCAAATATTATTAATCCCGTAAGACTATTTATGCTTGATTTATCGCTGAACGATTTTTTATCTGGATTGCTCTATCGCCCGCAGACGCCGCTGGTGTTCAACTCCATGCTGTTTGTTACCCTGTTTACGCTGTTTTACCTGGTA
The DNA here is from genome assembly GCA_018004645.1 of Bacteroidales bacterium. Lineage (GTDB taxonomy): Bacteria > Bacteroidota > Bacteroidia > Bacteroidales > CAIWKO01 > CAIWKO01. The sequence continues at coordinate 9,896 of JAGNBV010000064.1, read as the reverse complement.
TATGTCGTGGTTTATAAAAAGGTAGCTGTCCGCAATGTGTTGTTGCTGTTGTTCAGTCTGTATTTTTATTACAAAATCAGTGGTTTTTATGTTGTTTCGCTTGTGCTTATCGCCAGCAGCGATTTCTTCATAGGCAGGCTTATGTTTGTAAAGGCTACCAAAAAATCCAAAAGAAACCTCCTGCTGTTATCATTGTTTATCAATCTGGGGTTGCTAATCTTTTTCAAATACACCAATTTCTTCTTAAATGCATACTTCGGTATCACTGCCGGAGAAACATCACCTTATGTTCTGAGCCTGATTACGCCCGTGGGCATTTCTTATTTCGTGTTTAAAACTCTCTCTTACATAATTGATATTTACAAAAAAAACATCGCTGCACCGGAAACTAATTATGTCAATTACCTGCTCTATGTATCATTTTTTCCCAACATACTTGCCGGGCCTATATTGCGCGCCAGGGACCTGTTGCCACAGTTCCGGCAGGCGCTTGACCTCAGCCGTGCATTTGTTGGCAAAGCCTTGTTGCTGATCATTGTCGGTGTCTTTAAAAAAGTGGTTATCGCTGATTTTTTGGGTGTCAATTTGGTAGATAGGGTGTTCGATACGCATGTGTATTTTTCATCTTTTGAGTATTTGATGGCCGGATACGGCTACATTGTACAGTTGTATTTTGATTTTTCGGGCTATACCGATATGGTTATCGGCATTGCCATGTTGCTCGGATTTAGCAGCGCCCCCAACTTCAACAAGCCATTTATGGCACAAAACATTTCGGAGTTTTGGCGGAGGTGGCATATCACCCTGTCGAACTGGCTACGTGACTATATTTTCACACCCATGTCGATACGCCTCAGAAATTTGCAGAATGCCGGACTGGCGATCTCTGTACTTGCCACCTTTATTATCTGCGGTTTGTGGCATGGCGCCAACTATACTTTTTTGGTGTGGGGGACGTTGCATGGCCTGATAATGGGCTACGAGGTGCTGTCACGCCGGATACGGATGAAGGTAAGAAAAAAAGTTAATCCGCTATTTTATAAAATAGTGAGTATATTTATTACCGTTCATGTGCTGATGTTTACATTTATCATTTTCAGGGCCCCCGATATACAGGTGGCTGCAGACATGCTGAAGAAAATTTTCGGAGGTGTGGACTTTTCACTGGCCGGGCAATGGTTTGGTTTTTATAAATATCCCTTTTTTGTTATGCTGGCCGGTATCCTGTTGCATTATACACCAGCCGTTTGGAACACCCGGCTCACCGACTTTTTCGGACGCCTGCACTGGACAATTCAGGGAATAGTGATTTTTGTCGCAGTGATTTTCATTTATCAGTTTTTCAGTACCGAGGCCCAACCGTTTATTTATCTTAATTTTTAATCACACATCATGCAGCCCTTTAAAATCACAGGTAATCAATATAATATTGCATATTATTGCACCCGTTATCAATGCATCAACGGCAATAGCAAAAAAATAGCCTTTCGTTTTATTGGTTACAAGGCCGACCGTTGTGATTATTCCTTTGAACAATTGGATGGCGAGAGCAATCGTTATGCTAACGTGCTCACGCAACTGGGAATAAAAAAGGGCGATAATGTTTTTACGTTTTTGCCCAAAATGCCTGAACAGTTTTTTGCCTTTCTGGGCATATTAAAAACACAGGCTGTGGCAGGGACACTGTACTCCAACTTTGGGGAGGAAGCCCTCGCAGACCGGCTTGGCGACAGCCGGGCGGTGGCGGTTATTACCAAAAAAAGCCTGCTGAAAAAATTAATGAGAGCCTTGCCGCAGTTGGAACACCTGAAATATATCATTGTGGTGGATGGTACAGAAAACGATGAAAAAACTTTAGCACTTCCGGCTCTGCTTGCCAATGCATCGGATAAGTTCGAAGTGCCGCTTACAGGTCCAGATACCCCGTCGGTACTTCATTATACTTCGGGTTCTACCGGCAAGCCTAAGGGCGTTCAGCATGTTCACAAAAGCATATTGACACAAAGTTACACGGCACAACATGTCCTCAACCTCAGGGATGAAGACTTTTATTGGTGCACTGCTGACCAGGGCTGGGTTACGGGGACGTCTTACGGCATCATAGGACCCTGGGCGTTGGGCGTTTCGCAACTGCACTATGGCGGGGCTTACAACGCTGAAACATGGATGGAGTTGCTGGAGAATGAAGGCGTCACCAAATGGTACACGGCGCCTACAGCTTTGCGTATGTTGATGCGTGAAGACAAAAAAATTTTTAAGAAATTTTCATTAAACAAACTACGCTATATTTTCAGTGTGGGCGAACCGCTCAACCCCGAAATAAACCTGTGGGCATCAGAAGTTCTGGGAAAAGAGGTGTATGACACCTGGTTTCAGACTGAAACGGGCAGTATAATGATTTGCAACCGCCCGGGAATAAAGATTAAGCCGGGTTCGATGGGGCGGCCCATTGATATCATCGAAGCGGCCGTTTTGTCTGAAGGCGGCAGACCATGCCCTGTGGGAGAAACCGGCCATCTGTGCATTAAAACGCCCTGGGACTCCATGCTTACAGCCTATCTGAACAATGAGGCTGCCTTTAACGAAAAAATCAAAAACGGTTATTATTATACAGGCGATATGGCTTTCTGTGATGAAGAGGGTTACTATCATTTTGTGGGACGTAACGACGATGTTATAAATACGGCCGGTCATCTGATCAGTCCGTTCGAGGTAGAAAGCACTCTGCTGGAAATTCCCGAAATTGCCGAATCGGCTGTTATTGGAGCGCCAGACGAGTTGCTGTTCGAAAAGGTGGTGGCCTTTATACGGCTCAAAGACCATGTTGTGTGGACGGACGATCTGGAACTGAAGATTCGCATTTTTTTGTCCAACCGGCTGTCTTCAATTGCCACGCCGCAGGATATCCGTCTGATTGAAGAGGTGCCAAAAAACAAAAGTGGAAAAATCATGCGCCGTGTGCTGAAAGCCTGGTATATGGGCGAAGACCCCGGCGACATCTCAACTATGGACATTTAAACTTTTTATGATGAATACATTTGAACAACTGAATGCAATTTTTTGCAAAGTATTTTATGACGACGATATAAAGATCACCAGGGAAACCACCTCAGATGATGTTGATGGCTGGGATTCTTTATCACACCTGAACCTAGTGGTTTCGGTGGAAAAACATTTCGGCATAAAATTCAACGATGCCGAGATCGCAAAATGGAAAAATGTGGGTGAACTGATGGATTCGCTGGAACAACTCATCCAGCAAAAACAGCAATAAAATAATTTTTTTGGGTTGAATGGTTTTTTTCGCGGCCTTAGGGCATGATGAAGAAAATCTCATCTATCCACATCGTGCTGCCCACCTGGCCTTTACAGTTCATCAGGTCGTCGAAACGGATACCTGCGCTTGAACAGATAAGCAGTGTAAGCGTGTCGGGTGTTTCCTGACTTTGATAGTTGATCGGGAGGTCAATCATAGTGTATTCCGAAACCGTGTTTTTATATATTTCACGGGCCAATCCTATGGTGTCTCTTTTTCCTAAGGCTGTGTTGTATTTCGATAATAATACCGAAACCAGGGCAGAATCGCCGTTAACAGGGGCGTATTTGTAATATCCTCTGAATTTGAGGGGCTTTAATGTATAACGTTTTCCCACGCGGATAGTAGCATTGGGAATGTCAAGAGAGTCTGTGCCCACCAGACCGGGGATTAGTATCGGTTCTCCCATCGGGCTAAAGGTTCCCGTAATCAGCTTGGCGGCATAACTGCCTTCGTATGCATCACTGGTACTGTCAGTCGTAAGGGGCCCGGGTCCTCCGGCAGCAGCAGGCAGCGTGGCCAGATAGTTCAACGTGCGAAGGTAATTGCCCAACGGCTCAAAACTCTTAAAACCAAAACCATCATCCACCATAGTCCACTGGTCGAGGCAGCCTCCCCTGATGTTTTTTTCGCATACCAGTTCGGTGATTACAGGTTCTGGTTCATCAATATATTTTCTGCACGAAGGCAATAAAATACCCGTGCATAATAAGGCTGTCAATAACAAAAGAGCTTTATAAGATAACTTTTTCATAGACGTTATACTTTGTAAACTATCTGAATGGAAGTAACACGCGGTGGCTCCACAGAAATGGGGCGCAACGAGTATTCTGTGTTCAGAATATTGGTCATCAATACAGTAAATTTGAAGTGTTTTTTTAATTCGTAGCTAACCCTTGCGTCAAAAACAAAATCTCCGTTATGGTGTTCTTTGCGGTAGTCTTTAATACCCGTATTGAATAAGCCGGGGCGGTCGTTCTGCATAAAGAAATTATCAATATTGTACATAAACCCGTAATAACGTGCACCCACGCCCCAGGCAAAATTTTTATAGGTAAATTGTATGTCTAATTTCGCCAATTGCTCGAAGCGGTATTTCAATATGTGTTCTCTGGTGTCCGATGACGTGTTCATATAGGTAAAGTCCTGGCTCGACAACGTATCGTTGCCGCTGATAAAGTAATCCGTATAATACACCTTGTCGGGATCCAGGCAGGTAGGCCTTGAGAAAGTATATCCTCCCATTACCTGCATCGAAAAATCTTTTGTAAACTGGCCTTCGCCCATCAGCGAAACGTCTATACCCCATACGCGTGCATCGGCAGTGTTTAAAAACTTATAACCGAGGTTTTTTGTGATGTCCCATCCCGAACTGTCGGGTTTGAGGTTTCTTCCCCAGAGGCCGGCGTTAAACTCAATATAGTTTTGGTATTCCTGCCAGAATCCACAAATATCAATGAATCCCACGAACTTGCTGATTTTAAACAACTGTTTCAGCCCCACTTCGGCATTCCAGCTGGTTTCCGATTTCAGGTCGGGATTAGGATAAATGCCAAAGTTTCCTGCCGAAGTGGAGATATACCGTTCGCCAATACTGGGAAAACGAAACCCTTGTCCGTAGGAAGCCCGGATATAAGTTCCCTGGGCTGCACGTATATTGACACCCGCCCTGAAAATCGGCTTGTTTTCTTTGTATTCGCCCATTTGATAAAACTCCCAGCGGGCGCCTCCCGAAAGTGTTAATATCTTCAGAAATTTCATTTCGGCCTGTACATATACCGCACCATTGTCCGATGATTTGGAACCGGGTTCGTCGAAGCTGCCCGAAAACACCCTACCGTAAGAATACGAATACATGTTCATGATGCCCGCATTGATTACGGGGTTTCCGATACGTGTCTTGAACATTTTTGAAAATTGGTATTCATTATAAATAAAGTACGACATGGTGGACTGGTTGTTGTCGCCCCCGTTGTTACTATAATACACTCTGTTTTTCAGCGAATGTGCAGCCCCTTTGGGTCCGAAATATTTGATGAATGGGTCGAGATAAAATTGGAAATCTGCGAAGTTGGTTATAGCTCCGGGATAGGCCCTGAAAATGTTAGAGTCGGCATCCATCCAGAAAAAAGACTGGGTGTTTTTGGAATACATGAAGTTACCATTTAGCCCGTATGTTAAGCCTTCCAGCCTGTTGGAACGGACTCGTGTGCCAAAGTTCAGCCGGAAATTTTTTTCAAATTCCCCTTTGTCATAGTCACCGGTGGTATCGTTGGGGGGCGCTCCTATGCAGCCGGGGTCCGACAAAAAGTTACCACCGATTACGTAATCAAAGTTTTTAACCCTGCGGGAGTGAATGAAATTGGCCCCGAGAATAATGGGATTAAAACCCTCCCACGATTTGGTGTAACGGCGTGGCGGCGTGCTGTATATCCCGCTGTGTATGGTTACCCGGGTCAGCGGTTTTTCTTTTGGATAGGCGGTGCGGATGTTGATGGCGCCGTTCAGTGCCGAGGAGCCGTACATTACCGAAGATGCTCCTTTAACAACTTCAATTTGTTCTACATCTTCGACCGGCAAAAAACTCCATACCGGCCTGCCCGCATCGGCCCTGAGCATAGGAATGTCGTCAATCAGAATCATAACACGGCTGCCCAGTCCGGAACTGTATCCGCTGCCGCCGCGAATCTGCGGCTCGTTGTCAACAATAGCAACGCCGGGAACCGACTCAATGGCCTTGTCGAGAGTCAGGATGTTTTTGTTTTCAATCATTGTTGGCTTAAGCACCTCAACTGAGTTGGTGGCATCTTCCTGCCGTTGCTCATACTTTGAGGCCGAAACAACGGTAGTGTTCAGCTCCAGAACGGAAATTTTCATAGCAACATTAATTACCAGTGTTTTTCCGGCTTTGGCACTGATTTTTTGGGTGTATTTTTCGTAGCCAACACAGGAAAACATCAGCGTATAGTCGCCGGGTATAACTTCCAGCAGATAATTGCCATCCATATCACTTAAGGTGCCTTTTTGCTGGTCTTTGACTCCAATGCTGGCGTACGGAATGGGGTTGCCCTCGCCATCTTCGGTTACTACACCCTTGATAATGGCTTTTTGTGAAAAAACCACAGCAGGAAAATTCAATCCTGCTGTGAAAATTAAAAATAGAAAACAATATTTTATCTTGCGAAATCTCATGGGTAAAAATTTAGTTTTTCTTTCGCCTGCAAATACCCAACCCAACCGTTGTATTTTTTATTTTATGAATACTTTTTGGCTGAACTTTCGTCCATCATCCGTATTGGCCGTTATAACATAGATGCCGCTTTTAAACTGATTTATCCCGACAAAATGTTGTACGGACTGAGCCGTGATTTGTGTCTTGTAAACTAATTGCCCGCTCATGTTATACATTTCTATTTTTGAGGTACGGAGTTGATTAAAAGATAAATCGATGATGATGTCGTTGTCGTCGGTATATACAAAGAAATTTTCCGAGGGATCAATGTTCGTATTTATTGTTGAAGAAGAACCGTTGTAAACAAGAGAGAGGTCATCAATATACAGGCTGTCTCCTCCTGAACCGCCGCCAGGGGTTTTATTTGTGGTAAAAGTAATCAGCATGTAATCGGGAGATGTTGCTGTACCTGTGTAATTGAAAGGAATACTGATGCGTACCCATTGGTTGTTAGTTGAAGGAAAATTAAGCGTGGCATCACCAACCACATGTGGCTGAGAAGCAGCATCCAGGGGGTCTTTCGCGTCATAGTTGTCATGGATAAGTGCCCTTACGCGGCCAGAGTCTGATCCAGCGGTGTTGGAGGGTTTAAATTTTGTCCAGAAAACCAGGGAATCAGGATGGGCATTAAGAGCTTCGCTATAAGTGGTATCTGCAGTACGGGAAATATTGTAATTGGCCGGATCTGTGGCCGTTGCACTACCCATATTGATCTGACCTGTGGTTACATTGCCGTTGGCAACAACCGAAAGGATGGTTCTTGACCAGATGAGGCAACTATAGTTTCCGGTGGACCCAGGCCTGGTTAACGTCGAACGCTTTATCTGTTGCTGCGCAAAAGTCAGTAAGAAAGCATCTCCGGAGGCTGATTTAAAAGAATTCCATTGCGCCGGCTCTTCGGTACTGATGCCAACATCTTTCCAGGTCTCAAAACCGGAATTGTTAAGTTGAGTTTGTGCTTTGGCCGATGATGATGCGCCAAAAACAAATAATCCTGCAAATAATAATGTTATTAAACTTATTTTTCTCATAGTTGTATTGATTTATTATGGTTGTTAAAAATCGGGGGCAAAATTACAAAAAAATCAAATACGCACAACCGCGCCGAACTTGTTAAATGGTTCGCCCCGGTAATACGCTCGTAAAACATTGTAAATTATGTGTTTTGATTGGGTGAAGCGAAAAAAAAATAAAATATTTAACAAAACAGTACGGCATGATAATAAATGAAATATATTTGTTATCGCTATTAAAAATACCACCATGCTAATAAAAACATATGGAAGTGCCATCCTGGGAATAGATGCGATTACGATTACCGTTGAGGTCAATATCGATGCCGGGGTTCAGTTCTTTATGGTTGGCCTGCCCGACAGTGCGGTGAAAGAGAGCCAGCACCGCATCGTTGCATCGTTCAAAAACAGCGGTTTTAACTACCCGGGGAAAAGGATTGTCATCAATATGGCTCCTGCCGATATTAAGAAAGAAGGCTCTGCCTACGACCTGACCATCGCTCTTGGCATACTGGCGGCTTCCGATCAGTTAAAATCCGATGAGTTAGGAAAGTATATTATTATGGGAGAACTTTCGCTCGATGGCAGCCTGCAACCAATAAAAGGCGCTTTACCCATCGCCATAGAAGCCAGAAAACAAGGTTTTAAAGGTTTTATTCTGCCTGAAGAAAATGCCAGAGAAGCCGCCATTGTTAACAACCTGGAGGTGATAGGAGTGAAATCGTTGCGGCAGGTGGTGGATTTTTTGAATGGCGATATCGGGATAGAGCCAATAGCCATTAACACCCGCGACGAGTTTTTTACACGGCTGAATGAGTATGAATTTGATTTTGCCGATGTCAAAGGTCAGGAGAATATTAAACGTGCCCTTGAGATTGCAGCAGCCGGTGGCCATAATGTCATTTTTATCGGCCCTCCGGGCGCGGGCAAAACCATGCTGGCAAAACGATTGCCCTCCATCCTGCCTCCATTAAATCTTCACGAAGCCCTGGAGACAACCAAGATACATTCCGTTTCGGGGAAACTTGCCAAAAATGCTTCCCTGATTTCGGTACGTCCTTTCCGGTCGCCGCATCATACCATCAGCGACGTGGCTTTAGTAGGGGGCGGCAGTTTTCCCCAGCCGGGTGAAATCTCTCTTGCCCATAATGGCGTGTTGTTTCTGGATGAACTGCCCGAATTTAAAAGAACAGTATTGGAAGTATTGCGACAACCCGTGGAAGATCGTGTGGTAACAATATCAAGGGCAAAATTTTCGGTAGAATACCCTGCCAGTTTTATGTTGGTAGCCGCCATGAATCCATGTCCCTGCGGATACTATAATCATCCGGAAAAAGAATGTGTCTGCGGACCGGGCATTGTGCAAAAATATCTTAACAAGGTATCGGGGCCTTTGCTGGACCGCATTGACATCCATGTGGAGGTTACCCCCGTACCCTTCAAAGAGCTGAGCAAAGCCCAAGCCTCCGAAAAAAGTGCTGTTATAAGAGACCGCGTTGTAATGGCCCGCCGGATACAGGAAACCCGCTTTGGCGAAATTCAGGGTGTGTATTGTAATGCACAAATGAAAACAAAACACCTGCAAACATATTGCGCTATCGGCGAAACCGGATTAACCCTGTTGAAAAATGCTATGGAAAAACTGAGTTTATCAGCAAGGGCCTATGATCGTATCCTGAAGGTTGCCCGCACCATTGCCGATTTGGATAATTCGGCTGAAATACAAAACCATCACCTGGCCGAAGCCATACAGTACCGAAGTCTTGACAGGGAGAATTGGGCGGGATAAAAGCGGCAGGAAAGACTGCTGTTTATTCTAAAAAGGAGTTGTTTTTGAATAATCCTTATTCTTATTTACCGGTAACCGTGGTCAGTGCTTCGTTACCTTCGTATTTGCCATCTTTAAAGTTGCCGACATATTTATCCCCGTTGGGATAAACCATGGTGCTATAACCTTCTATTTTGTCATTTTTAAAGTCGCCATGGTATTCGCGGCCATCCGGATACTTAATATATCCATTGCCATGTTTAAGTCCCTTCCTGAAATTGCCGACAAATATTTCGCTGTTCGGATAAGTAAGTGTTCCAAAACCGGTGACAGTAGTGTCAACCACAAAACCATATAATGGAGGATCATTGCTGATAATTAATTCTTCAGCACTAATAGTTGTATAGGTGTTTATTGTACCGACCTGGCTATTTAAGGTAAATAAGGCGCAAATAATAATTAACAGTATGTTTTTCATCGATTTAGGTTTTAATTTTGAAAAGGCCGGCAAAGGTACACATTTTTTTGAAACAAAAAACATTTTCAAAAAAAATTTTAATCTGAAAG
>JAGNBV010000185.1 GCA_018004645.1 Bacteroidales bacterium | reverse complement strand
ACGTGTATAAGCAAATCCTGCAGATTGGAAACATCTTCTTTTTTGCCGCAAACACCGGCAATGGTACAGCCAACTCCCTTGGCTGTTTCCTGACATTGATAACAAAACATACTCATAATTTTTTTTTTTAGTTTTATTTGTAAATATAATAAATTAAACCCATTCTTCACTTAAAATTTTCCCCTGAATGCTGATATAAACTGTTTTGATTGGCACTTTTCGGGAGGCTTGCTGCATGGCCATTTTGGTCAGGTGCAATAGTCCCCCGCAACAAGGAACTTCCATCATCAGGATGGTAATGGTATTGATTTTCGATTCATCGATCATCAATTTTATTTTTTGCACGTATGATTCAGTATTTGAATCAAGTTTTGGGCAGGCAATAACCAGGCTTTTTCCTTTTAAAAAATCATTGTGAAAATTGCCGTAGGCAAAGGCGGCACAGTCGGCGGCAATAAGTACATCGGCATTTTTAAAGTAGGAGGCAGCCGGATTGACAAGATGTAATTGCACGGGCCATTGCCTGAGCTGAGAGTCTATCTCCACCGCGGATGTTTGTGCCGGTGCTTTGATGTCGCGAAAATCCATGGCTTTTGATCCGGGACAGCCGCCGCCATGATGATGAGCATGTTCTGCAACTTTTGTTTCTATAACAAATTCTTCGATTATTTCCGGGAATAAGTTGTGTTCTTTAAGATATTGTAAACTTTGTTTTACATATTCTTTTTCGTTGTGGTCGCGCAGATGGCGGAGGTGTGCAAGGATGGTGGCTTTGCCCTGTCCGCTGATACGGTCCATTACTTTAATTTCATCATACGGCTCAGCTTCGCGTTCTTCGAGGGTGATGGCCCCTTCAGGGCAATCTCCTATACACGCTCCCAGCCCGTCGCAAAAAAGTTCGCTAACCAAACGGGCTTTGTTGTCAATAATCTGAAGGGCTCCTTCATGGCATCCGCTCACACATATGCCGCAACCGGTGCATTTTTCTTCGTCAATTTTTATGATTGTCCTTTTCATAACTATTTTTTTTCGTATTTGGTTTAAAAAGGTAATTAAGTACGCAAATGTACAAATAAAAAAAATAACTTCAACAAAAATTGTAATTATAAATTATAAATTATTGATAATAAGTAAAATACTGATCTAATTTATAATTGCTTTAAACACAATCGTAAAGAAATATTTTACCTGTCTAAGAATTACATTAATTCTTTGACAGTTTTATTCTTAAAATATTCGCGCAATTCGTTGGTAACCTTGTGTACAATACCGCCCATCAGGCATTCTTCAAATGGGCAGATTTGCTGATCAAACGGGCACTTTGTAATGGATAATTCGCCTTCGATGGACTCGTAAATTTTGAGCAGAGAGATGTCTTCAGGTGGTGTATTTAATACAAAACCACCGGCAGGTCCACGGGTTGATTTAACAAAATTTTCTTTTACCAGACGTTGCATTACCTTGGCTATATGGTTTTTTGAAGCTCCGGTAAGTTCCGATAATTTTTTCACGTTCATATTATTGTTTTTTGAACGTGCTATCAGTACAACTACATGGATGCCAATAGTAGCAGCTTCTGATATGTTTACAATGTGCGACATGGTGTGTTTTTATTAGGGTTGTTATACAATGTGTTTTTTTTCAAAATAATTGATGGCGATTCTGATAAGCTTATAATTGATGTAAATAAATACAGGCCAACTGATATACCACAAAACTGATGCTAATGCTGAATCATACATTGTTTGATTGTTTTAATTAATATTTATGGTCTGTTTCCGACAAATCTTCCTGATTTATTCTTTTTTTATTGATAGCTCTCCATGCAATAATTATATAAAATAGTACAAAAGGAATAAACAGCGACACATAACTCATAACAGTAAGGGTAAATTGGCTGGACGAGCTGTTTTGTATGGTCAGGGAGCTTTGCAGGTAGGATGCCGATGGGTAAAAACAGGTGTTGTTGAGTCCGGCAAGCAATAATAGCGCTAAAACAGTAAGTATTGTTCCCGGGCCGGAAAACCAGATTCCTTTGGTGCTTTTTTTAAACCAGGTGATTATAATACCCGACAATACCAACACGACACCTGTTATGAACAGCAACATCACCGCGGGCATTTCTATAAGATTATGGAAATACTTATTTGGCTCCATACTGACTATACCGTTGTCTGGCGAATAGGAAAAACCATCACTTAACAGCAACATAAAAATAAATGTCAGGAAGAACACTAAAAACAACAGCGTGTTGTAACCCACCTGCCTGCGGCTTCTGATGGCAATATTATCATCACCTATGCTGTTAATAAAATATTGTGCGCCTAATATTCGGGAAAGCGAAAATACTGCCAGCCCAAGGGTCACATTCTGAAAATTAAATACCGCCTCAAGTCCGCGGGTTTTGTTTAACCAGAACACCTGGTTAAATTCGTTCAACAGAAAATCCGAGCCGGTAAAAAATGTTCCAACAGCCACACCGATAAGGAAAACACCTATGCTGCCATTGATGTATAAAAATATTTCGTAAGTTTTAGCCCCGAACACATTGCCGGGCTTTTTTCTGAATTCGTAAGAAACTGCTTGTACCACAAAACAGAACAATATGGCTATCCAAACCCAGTATGCGCCGCCGAAACTTGTGGAATAAAACTTGGGGAAAGCGGCAAACATAGCTCCTCCAAACGTGACCAGGGTGGTAAAGGTAAATTCCCATTTACGGCCAATGGCATTAACCAGCATGTTTTTTTCTTTTTCACTGGCAGATAACGCCCCCAGGAGGGTTTGTCCGCCCTGCACAAACGTGAGAAAAATGAAAAAAGCCGCCAGCAGTGAAACTATTATCCACCAATATTGCTGCAGGAACAGATAAGAACAACTTTCAAACATTTTTTCCTCCTTCCGGGCCTGTTTTTATTTGTGTCAGCATAATTTTTATTTCAGCAATAAGCAATACGGTAAATAACACTGCGAAAAGGATAAAAGTTGTCATGACAGCGGTTGCATCAATCCGCGTGGTGGCCACCGAAACAGGCATCAGGTCCTGTATTGCCCAGGGCTGACGGCCCACTTCGGCAACTATCCAGCCGCTTTCGGAAGCCACATAACCCAGTGGCAGGAATAATATCAGCAATTTCAGCAGCAGCCTTTGTTTGTCGAGTTTGTTTTTCAACGACAGGTAAAGGGTAATCATAAACAGCAAAATGAATAATGTCCCCAACCCAACCATGATGTGGAAACTGTAAAATGTCATTGGTACATTGGGAATAATGCTGTTGGGGTCGTTAAGATATCCGTACCCCATATATTGTGCATTGGCCCTGAAAATGCCCAGGGAGGAATCAACTTTGGCTTGGTTATTCTGTTTTTTGTACTCTTTAAATGAGCAGAGTGATGCTAAGGCAAGCCGTCCCTTTTCCATTTTTTCGGAGGTCGGCATGATATTATGTTCTTTGTTCCCGTCGGTCAGGTCTTTGATGCCCGGCACAAAGGCATCGGGGCTGCGGTAGCCAAGCAGCGATAATACTTTGGGAACTTCAAACTTAACGTGAAAATTGTCTTCCTTGTCTTTGTGCGCATCGGCTTTAAGCACTCCGAAAACAATAAGGCCTGCCCCCGATTTGCCCTGATAAAGCCCTTCCATGGCGGCTAATTTGGCCGGTTGTTTTTGTGCTACCATATAAGCCGAACCATCGCCGGTGATGGCGGTAAACAGAGCGGATAACAACCCGAATACCGAGGCAAGCACTATGCTACGC
>JAGNBV010000184.1 GCA_018004645.1 Bacteroidales bacterium | reverse complement strand
AAACTCAGAAATAGTTTTTCTTGATATTTTTTTTGTCCTTGCATAGTCAAAATTACAAAAAAATATGAAGCTATAATATTGAATATCAAATAGATATCAACATTTTATTGTTAATTCAATTAGATTCTAATAGTTTTTTGAGTGTTGAATTGCAGTTGCGCAACGGACACTGCAAACTTCGCACAACTGCTGCAGGGGCTTATTAATATTATTGCCCGTTCTTTTGCATCTGGGATACTTTGCTTAAAGCTTCAGCCACACTGCTGACATTGCTGATAACTAAAATAAGCTTATTATTCGCTTCCCTCAACTTGCAAAACCGCGGATGCTCTTTTACAAAATTAATAATATGAGTAAATACTTCCGACTGATAATAGTCTGATTCGGGATTGCTGATGAAGTATGCTTTCATCTCTCCATTTTTCATAACGATACGTTCAATTCCTGATTGTGCAGCGAGCCACCGGAGCCTGACGGTATTCATCAGTTCCTGAATCTGCACGGGCACCGGCCCGAAACGGTCAATCAGCCGGTTTTGAAACATCAGCAGGTTTTCTTCGTCGGCAATACTGTCGAGTTCTTTGTACAATGCAAGGCGCTCAGAAACAATGGAAACATAGGTGTCGGGGATAAGCACTTCCAGGTCGGTTTCTATCTGACAGTCTTTCACAAATTCCTGTTTGCTTATCTGCTCTTCACTGTACAGTTCTTTAAAATCTTTTTGTTTCAACTCAAACAAGGCTTCGTCAAGAATTTTCTGATACATCTCAAAGCCAATTTCCGAGATAAACCCGCTTTGTTCCGCGCCAAGTATGTTTCCCGCCCCGCGGATGTCTAAGTCGCGCATGGCGATATTGAAACCGCTGCCGAGCTCTGAAAATTCTTCGATGGTTTTCAGCCGTTTGCGGGCATCATCGGTAAGTACCGACAAGGGTGGTGCCAGCAGGTAACAAAAAGCTTTTTTGTTGGTGCGTCCCACCCGGCCACGGAGCTGGTGCAGGTCGCTGAGGCCATAGTTTTGCGCTTCGTTGATGATGATGGTGTTGACATTGGGGATGTCGAGTCCGGACTCAATGATGGTGGTGGATACCAGCACATCAAACTGCCCGTCGATAAAGTCCAGCATGGTCTGTTCCAGCACGCTGCCGTCCATTTGCCCGTGTCCCGTGGTGATACGGATACCCGGGCACAGCCGCTGGATGAGCTCTGCAATATCGTTGATGTTATGAATGCGGTTGTGCACAAAAAACACTTGTCCGCCCCGCGATACCTCATACATGATGGCGTCTCTGATGCTGACTTCGTTAAACACATGCAACTCGGTATGTATGGGATAGCGGTTTGGTGGCGGTGTGGAAATGATCGACAGGTCGCGGGCGCCCATCAGCGAAAACTGCAGTGTGCGTGGGATAGGCGTAGCGGTGAGGGTGAGCGTATCCACATTCACTTTTAGCTGTCTGAGTTTTTCTTTTGTGGCCACGCCAAATTTTTGTTCTTCATCAATTACCAGCAGGCCGAGGTTTTTATATTTTACATCTTTGCTGATGAGCCGGTGTGTGCCAATGAGAATATCCAGCCGGCCTTCTTCCAGGTCTTTGAGTATTTCTTTTTGCTTTTTGGCTGAACGAAAACGGTTGATGTATTCCACTTTGCAGGGAAATTCCGCCAGGCGGTCAGAGAAAGTCTTAAAATGTTGTAAGGCAAGTATGGTGGTTGGGACAAGCACTGCCACCTGCTTGCTGTCGCACACAGCCTTGAAAGCCGCACGTACGGCCACCTCTGTCTTGCCGAATCCCACATCGCCGCATATCAGACGGTCCATCGGAAAATCCGCTTCCATATCCTTTTTCACGTCTGTGGTGGATTTTACCTGGTCGGGCGTATCCTGATATATGAACGACGCTTCCAGTTCATGTTGCATAAAATTGTCGGGAGGGTAGGCATGTCCGCTGGAGGCGCGGCGCTGGGCATAGAGTTTTATCAGGTCTTTGGCGATATCCTTGACACGGTCTTTGGTTTTTGCTTTCAGCTTATTCCACGCATTGGATCCCAGCCGGTTCAGGGTAGGGGGAGTGCCGTCCTTGCCGACAAATTTCGAAATGCGATGCAGCGAGTGTATGCTCACATACAAAAGATCCTGGTTGTCATAAACCAGCTTGATGGCTTCCTGCTGCTTGCCGTTCACTTCAATTTTTTCCAGGCCGGCATAACGCCCGACACCGTGGTCAATGTGGGTAATATAATCTCCCGGACTCAGGTTATAAATCTCTTTTAAAGTTACTGCTTCCCGCGCACTGTAATTATCTTTCAGCCTGAAACGGTGATAACGGTCGAAAATCTGATGGTCGGTAAAGCAGCATATTTTCCGCTCCGTGTCGGTAAAGCCCTCGTGTATTGAAGTGTTTATTATCTCCACGCTAAAGTCAACATCCTGTTTCCGGCTTTTACGGATATCCTCAATGATGGCGCTTATGCGTTCCGACTGACTTTTTGAATCAGAAAAGATAAAATTCGAAATGTTATTTTTTGTGTTTTCGGAAAGTTGATTTATCAACAGTTCGAAATTTTTATTAAAAGAAGGCTGCGGATAGGTAGTAAACTCAATGGTTTGGCGAGTTTCAAAAAAATGATGTTTCCCAAATTCTATGCGGGGAAAGGATGGGATGAGTTTTTTCAGGCTGTCGGCATCGGAGAATATTTCCATAGCATCGGGGCCTATACCATCGGCATCTTTCGTTGCCCGGCAATGTTCCGAAGCTAACGGATACAGCATCTCCAGCTGTCCGAAAGCAAAACCGGCATCTTCGAACCAAAAAGCAGCCGATCCTTTGATATATTCTGGAAAGTCAACCTTTTTTCGCACCAGGACACTATCGTTAGAATCGGGGACAACTTTGATGTGTTCTATCTTTTCGAGCGAGAGTTGAGTGGAAGGGTCAAAGGTGCGTATCGAATCCACTTCATCACCCATCAACTCAATTCTGTAAGGGTTTTCGTTGGAAAATGAATATACATCAATGATGCCTCCCCTGACCGCATATTGTCCGGGCTCCGACACAAAGTCAACATACTCAAAACGATACTCCACCATGATTTCCCTGAGAAAATCAATAGAAAGTTTGTCGCCAGTCTTGATACGCAGGGTGTTTTTTTCAAAGAAACCCTGTGAGGCTACTTTTTCCATTAGTGCATCAGGATAGGTAACCACCACTAATTTTTTCCGGCCTTTTTGTAATTTGTTGAGTACCTCGGTACGCAATAGTACAGAAGTATTATCAATTTTTGAAAAGTTTTTCGGATGCCTGTATGACGAAGGAAAAAACAATATGTTTTTCTTAAATAGTTTTACATCCTGTTCTTCAAGGATATTTTCCAGGTCGTTGTACAGGTAAGCGGCAGACTCTTTGTCGGGCATCACCACGCATTGTGTCTTTTCAGATTGCCTGAAAACGGCAGCGATGACAAAGGCTTTTGCAGAGCCGTTGAGGCCGTTGATATGCAGGGCGGCCCCATCGTCGTTTGCCGTGAGCTGTGCCAGGACTGCGACCTGCTGGTCATCTTTATAACCCGATAGAAGTTCTTTCAGCAACAAAAACTATTTTTTGCAAAGGTATTCTTTATACAGCAAAAGATAATTTTCCTGTGGCAAAAAGTATTTATAACAAATTTCAAGACTTTAAAAAGTAGAATAAAACATCTAACTTTTAGAATGATTGTGTTTTGATTTGTGTGTTCATTTCTTTTGCTTGTCCAAAAGAAATGAACCAAAGAAAAAGACAGCCCAGACAA
>JAGNBV010000183.1 GCA_018004645.1 Bacteroidales bacterium | reverse complement strand
TAACTGGTTTGTAGCGGTACCAAACGGGGAAAATAGGTTATTTGGCTACTCTGGCCCTTAATGAATGCGGCCAATATTGATTTTTTCTCATTTAACTTTTTTATCTTTTCACCTGGATTGAATGTGCTAAGTTTTTCGATTTTCAGCCAGTTTTTTACCCCATTGGTCGTTATGACATATAGTGTGTTATTTTGTCGAAGCATCGATTATTAATTTAAATAAACATGAAAAAAATCGCATTTTTTATTTTTGCATTAGGATTTGCAGTAAGTTTTTCAGCTTGTAAAAAGGACAAAGGTGCTGATCCGGTATCGGGATGTATGGATTCCGGCTCATTAAACTATAACCCGTTAGCCACGGTGGATGATGGCACTTGCGTTGTGCCGGAACAAGTTCAGAAAGCGCTTGTGTTCCAGGTGACTGCTACAGATTGCGTCAATTGTGGAATGTGGGGAGGTGATACTTTAGACGCATTGGTGGCAAATAATCCGGGCAAAGTCGTTCCGATTGCTTTGCATTACGGGGATAATATGACTCCTAACGTGTTGCGTTTTGGTTTCTCGCCTATTCTGCCGTCAACAATTGGAACACCCTATTTTAAAATTGGAGATGTAGAAACTTATTATTATAACAGTCAGGTTGCTGCTTTATGTGCTCAAACTCCCGTTGTGGCACAAACAGCTTTTATTTATACCCAAGGGTCAGAAACGGTAAACGTGAAAACCAGAACCGAGTTTTTTACCGATGTCGACGGTGTTTATATGTTAGCTGTATATGTGCTGGAGAGCGGTATTGACGGGACATCAGGGCCTTATGTGCAAGAAGGCGGCTCAACAGGTTATCAGCATAACTATGTGTTGCGTGCTTCTTCATATAATAATAGCCCGTTTGGTGAAACTATTGTTCCTTCAGGCGCTTTAGCCGGCAAAACCGTGGACAAAACTTATGATATCACTTTTTCTAAATTATCGGCAACATCTGCTATAAACATAGCAACCGTGATATGGAAAAAGGAAGGTTCAGAATATAAATTTATAAACGGTTATTATAAATAACTTAACTTTTGCAATTCAAATAAAAATTGGAAGAACTCCTGCAGTTATTAATAAGTGATTTATTGGCGACATTTTTAAGGCTGGTGCGCTGTCATTCTGAGTATGTGCATATTCATATAATTTTTTGAAAAATATTTATCCAAAAGCCCTGATTAATAAGGAGTGCATATTTCGATAACCAGGTTATCTATTTAGCATGTTGGGCGTACAAAAATTATTTTCGATTCCCTGCTGTTGAAGCCGGAAAAAAAAGCACGAAATCTCCGTGCTGAAAAAATTGCAGAAAGTAACAAAAAGGATTTTACAGGAATTTTGTAGTTTTGGTGTTTCAAACACCACATTAATTATTCCCTGAGCCATGAACCCTGACAAATACGTCAAATATTCCAACATCCGTATCAATTATAAAATATGGATGGCCGACGAAACAGGCGATGCCATTATTGATGACGATAAGTGGCAGATGCTGATTTCTATCCGTGAATTAGGTTCGCTGAAAGCCGCCGCTGATAAGCAAAAGATAAGCTATCGCAAGGCGTGGGGCGACATCAGGCACATGGAGGCGATACTAGGATTTCAACTGGTAGAGAAACACCGCGGAGGCAAGTCGGGAGGTGTTACTATCCTTACAGACGAAGGACTGAGGCTGACAGAAGCCTATGTGCAATTTCGGGCCGAATTCCAGCGCAATGTGGATCACATCATAAAAGATTTTAAAAAGTTGCTGAAGAAGGGATGATTCTGGGATGAAGATATTTGTCGCCATCGATGATACCGATAATGCGGATAGCAAAGGAACCGGTTTCAGAGCCCGGCAACTGGCCTCGATGATTCATGAAGCCGGTCTGGGGAACGTATCAGGAGTTACCCGGCATCAGCTTTTTGTAAATAAAGCTATCCCCTATACTTCGCACAACAGCTCAGCCTGTATTGTTTTGATGGCAGAGCCGGAAAACCTCAAAAAGCTTATAGAATTGTCGGCAAAATACCTTTTGGAACATGCCGCCGAAGGCTCCGATGCCGGATTATGCGTATGCACCGAAAGGGATATTACTGATGAATTAATTGCTTATGGCAAACGCGCCAAAAGCGAAGTGCTGACAATGGATATGGCTCGCCAATTGGCAAAAAAACTTAATGTATTTTTGGAGGGCTACACCGGTACCAAACAAGGCATCATAGGCTCGTTGGCCGCCGTGGGCCTTAATGCGGGCGGTAACGACGGGCGTTTTTTACTGGCAAAAGGAATGAGAGAGATATTCGGATCACATACCGCTAAAGAGATACTTGAGATCACGGGAGTGGAAAAAATTAAAACTACAGAAAATCAAATTCTTTTTAACTTTGAGAAAATTTTGCTTACTGAATGGTGGCGTCCCGTATTGTTGCAAAACCACGCGGTATTGTTTGTAGAACCCGTAAAGGATAAGGATTATGAATACATTGTCATCTCCAAAGACCGTATCAAAAGCATTTCCAACTAAGGTAATCATAACGATTGCTGAAATAATATTGCTTGTAGGTATCGGCGCGCTGGGTGTCTTGCTTCATGCGAGATTCCGTTTCCCGTTCCGTATGCCGGGGCATTGGGGAGTGGTATATATGGCGTTGTTATTTTCGGGGAGGCTGTTCTCAAAAAAACCATACGCTTCAAGTCTTTCCAGTGCCGGGGCGGCATCCATGTTGCTCTTGCCGCTGGGATTTTCCGATCCTTTTATGCCCGTGATGTATGTGTTGCCGGGTTTTTTAGTGGATGTTTTTTATAAGTTGTTCGGCGCTAAAAACAAAACCGTGGTTTTTATTGCACTGGCGGCCGGACTTGCTTATATGACCATACCCCTGTTCAGGATAATCATTTCGTTGGCCACCGGTGTGGTCTATGGCTCATTTTTGTCAGGATATTATTTTCCGGTAATCATGCACTTTGTGTTTGGCGCCTGCGGAGGCTTGATAGCCCTGGGATTTTTCACATTGATAAAAAAACTTTTTAAACAGTAAACGCTTTTGCATGAATTATAGAAAACAAAAGCCCTGCAGCATAAATATATCGCACGTAGTAACAAAAATAAAGTTATCTGTTTTGCTATTAATTATTGCTGTGGCTTTTATGATTTCCTGCAACAAAAATGATGGCAATCCTCCGTCAATCAGCCTTGGAACGACGGCAGGATTTATCTGCAGTGATACCATACTGCCCGCGGGAACAAATTTTTTTGTAAGGATTGTTGCTCAAAAAGGGGATGAAAATATAACCAATCTTGTGATAAAGAATTATCACGACGGACAACAAACGGTATTGTTTGATACGGGTGTTAATAATGAGACAATAGCTATTACCAAAATCCTCACAAAAAATGTATATCAAAGCGAAACTTTTACCTTTATGGTAATTGATAAAAATGGGAAAAATGCCTCAGTTTCTTTTACTGTAACTCTTGATAACAGTGCCGGCTATCAGGCGGTAAAAGTTTTCGACAGCGTGGTGCTTGGCGCCCAGAAATGTAATACGACTGGTAGCTTTATGAGTCTGGCCAGCGGCCATGTGTGGTTTCAGGCCGATGCAGCCACCATTCCCGACTCTATTGAAATGCTTTATTATTACGACTCAACAGGAGATGCCAATACCATATCTTCACCCAACGCCAACATTGGCTCATTTATTTATCCCGGGGCCACCAGCCCCATCTATTGGCCTGTGCGGAATGAAACCAATTTTTACAAAACCACTTATTCCCTTGCCGACTT
>JAGNBV010000063.1 GCA_018004645.1 Bacteroidales bacterium | reverse complement strand
GGCTTGCACGAAACCATGATCAGCATTAACAGGAACGAAAATAATATTCCGGGTTGTTTCATCATAAAAAAGTTTACGGTAAAATTAAAAAACTTTTAATTTGCGGGTGAAAAATTGATAATGCTAATGAAAAAACCTGATTGTATGGCGAGCAATCAAGTTATTGTTTATTAACATTCCTGCTGGCCTGCAGGAATGGCTGTCGTAGCTTTTCATAACACTTTAACAGAATAAATAAGGTGCTCAACTTGTACAATTCAGAAAAAAGTTAGAAAAGATCCTGCAGTTCTGGAATTGTAGATGCGGAAAATAAATTTTAGCACGAAACTGCCGAATTGCTGCGCAGCAGCAACAGTGCGGTGGCCCGAAAATATGGCGGTGTCAGGGAGTGGCCTGAGTGAAGCCTGCCTGCCGGTCAGGCAGGGTTCGCCATATATTTTCTTGACTTTTTGGGTACTTTTGGCCTGCCCCGACAGCATTGTCGGGGGTCAAGCCAAAAGTACCATAAAAAAGCAATAATGTTTCAGTGGGAGCATGACCTGCTTCAACCCATTGCCGCGCGCAATCATATGCCAATTCCACTGCTATGGCTCGTGGGTTGTTCTTCAGTGCAAGTACATGTTTATGTAACTTTTTTTCCGAAAAAAAGTTACCAAAAAACCTTGCCAAAACGTAAGCTCCCGCCCGCTCTCATCAGGATGGGAAAATCATGCAAAGGAGTGCCTGAAATGGCCGTCAAAGGCCTACAAAAGTTTGACAGATTTTTTGGGAATGAATTTTTGTGAGTGTTTATCAGCACATAATATAGGCCATTTCAGACAAACGGGGCTGTCTCAAAAGGTTTACTTTGTGATTTTCACCGCCTTCTTTCCCCTCCCTAAAGGGTGGAAATCGCTGAAAATCAGCACTCCCTTTAGGGATGGGGTAATGATGATTTTCAGCAAAAGCTAGTTTTGATACAGCCTCGCCTTTGCTGATTTTCACCGTCCTGCTGATTCACGCCTGCGCCGGCCCGCCGTTTTGACTGGCCACCGCGCCGCTATTAACAATCATTTGTGCTATAAGCATACATTTTACCGGCCTGTGAGGAAGAAAAACCCTTATTAATATTGGGCGCATAATGCGAATCGTAAATCAAATTGTATTCTAAGTTTAAAAAACGAAGGCTGTCTAATTGACCAGATCTTAGTAACTTTGCACAAAAAACAATGAATAAAGTCGAGCTGCTTGCTCCCGTCGGGTCTTTCGAATCTCTCGCCGCAGCTATACAGGGCGGTGCCGATGCCGTGTATTTTGGTGTCGGAAATCTTAATATGCGTTCCCGGTCTTCGGTTAATTTTACGATACAGGATCTTAATGAAATTGCTGAGCTCTGCCGCAAAAATAACATGAAGTCCTATCTGACGCTGAACACCATTATTTATGACCATGAAATCAGTGAGGTGACAGCCATTTTGGAGGCAGTGAAGCAAAGCGGTATTGATGCTGTTATTGCTTCTGATTTTTGTGTGATTGAACGGGCCCGGCAAGCCGCTATCCCTGTGCATATTTCTACTCAATGCAATATCACCAACATAGATGCAGTGCGGTTTTACTCAAAATTTGCCGATGTGATGGTTACTGCCCGTGAACTGCATCTTGACCAGGTGGCCGCCATTGTCAGGCAGATAGAACAAGAGCAAATCAAAGGCCCCTCCGGCGAGTTGGTCAGGATAGAGGTGTTTGCGCATGGAGCTTTGTGTATGGCCGTTTCGGGTAAGTGCTACCTGAGCCTGCACGAAAACAACCATTCGGCAAACCGTGGTGCCTGCTATCAGCTGTGCCGCAGGTCTTATATTGTTACCGATAAAGAAAGCGGAACCGAACTGGAGATTGACAATGAATACATCATGTCGCCCAAAGACCTCTGCACTATAGGCTTTTTGGATAAAGTGCTTAAGGCCGGCGCCACAACCTTAAAAATTGAAGGCCGCGGCAGGTCGGCAGATTATGTTAAAACAGTTACGGCGTGTTATAAAGAAGCCATAAACAGTATTGCCGATGGCACATTTAATGAGACAAAAGTCAATGAATGGAATGACAGATTGAAAACCGTGTACAACCGGGGCTTCTGGGATGGCTATTATTTGGGACAAACACTGGGAGAATGGAACAACGTTTATGGCTCGCAGGCCGTCATTGAAAAAGTATATGTCGGAAAAGTAACCAATTATTATTCAAAAATTAAGGTGGCTGATATCAAAGTAGAAACCCGCCCCTTGTCTTTGGGTGATGAAATAATGATTATCGGTAATACCACCGGTGTTTATGAAGATGTTGTAAAAGAAATGAGGGTGGACAACAAGCCTGTGCCCATAGTGGATAAAGGAATTGTATGTTCGATTCCACTACAGGGCGAAGTGCACCGGGGAGATAAATTGTATATGCTGAAAGCCAAGGATTAGTTGGTTTCGCGAAGATGCATACCGCCCAACAGGTCAGCAGTTGATTATTTGCTGATAATCTTAAACTCGGTTCTCCGGTTTAGTTGTCTTCCTTCTTCTGTATCATTGGTGGCAATAGGCTGATCGAAACCGAAACCCTTGTAAGTCATCCTGTTTTTGTCAATCCCTTTGCCCACCAGGTAATCAACCACGGCCTTTGCCCTGTTTTCAGAGAGTGTTTTGTTATATGCTGCAGCCCCAATGTTGTCGGTATGTCCCGAGATTTCAATTTTCACGCTGGGCAGTTCCGTCATGAATTTTAACAGGCGTTCCAACTCGGGAATCGACTCCGGACGCAGTGAAAATTTGTCAAAATCAAAAAAGATATTTTTCAACACTATGGTGCTGCCAACAGCTACTTTTTTTAGTTTGATGTCTTTTTCCACTTCGCGGTAGGTAGTGGTAGGAGGGATGATGATATTTTCGGAATGGAACAGGTATTCGGGGGCTTTTACGGCGATGCCGTAGTTTTTTCCTGATGGCAGCGATACCAGGTATTTTCCTGTGGCACTGTTCGACTCGTAGGTGCCTATCACCTCATTGCGTTCATTGTCGGTAATTTCAATGGTGGCGCCTAAGGGTTCCAGGGTAATGTCATCCATAACAATTCCTTTGAGCAGCGTTACCTGGTTTTCTTTTATTTCCACGGGTTTTTCTATCACGGTTTCGTTTACAGGTTGTGCCATGCCGGCCAGGAGGTTGTCTTCGGTGTTGTTTATTAAAGGTTTTTCGGGGCCTAAGAAGGTGATGACATAAATATCCTGTCCTCCCAGCCCATCCTGTTTTATAGATGAATAATACCCATGGACGCCACTTGCTGATATCGAGAAAAATACGTCGTCATCGGGGGTGTTGATAGGGTATCCTATGTTTTCGGGCTCACCCCATTTGGTTCCGTCAAAAACCGACTTGAAGATGTCATATCCACCCATGGTGGTATGGCCCTGCGAACTGAAATACAGGGTTTTTCCATCAGGATGAATAAACACGCCTTCTTCGTTGTAGGGGGTGTTGATTCCCGCGCCGAGGTTTTGGGGTTTGCCCCAGTTTCCTTTTTTGTCCTTTACGGAAATATAGATGTCGTTGCCACCAAAGCCACCATCACGGTCGCTGACAAAATAAAGGTTTTTACCATCGTAAGAAATAGTGCCCGACGATTCATGAAAGTCTGTATTAATGTCGCCACCTATGCGCGATGGGGTTGACCAGGCGGTTCCTTTCAGTTTGCATTCGTAAATATCTCCGCCGTTGACACCTTTGTAAATCAGCAGGGTTTGCCCGTCGGGCGAAAGGCCCACGGTGGCATCGTGCTTGCTGCCGTTCAGGGGGTTGGGGGGATTTTTCGGTGCCGTCCACGCCCCATTGATTTTTTCAGTCATATAAATGTCTTCGTAGAATCCCAAGTCGTTCTCATCGCGTTTGCCTCCGGTGGTATTGTCGCGTCTTGAGGTAAAAAACAACACCGACTCATCAGCGTTTATCAGGGGAGAATATTCGGGGAATGCCGAATTGACTATGGGCCCCAGATTGTCGATGAATACACGCACCGGCGAGGCAGTCATTTTTTTGCCGTTTTCGCATTCCATAATTCTCTTTTCAATTTCTTTTGAATATTGCTGAAGGTCAGCGGGCGATAACGATTGCTTATATTGCCTGATGAGACCCAGTGCCCGGTCGTATTCACCATTCAGTTGATAGGCCTTGGCCAGGTTAAATTTGGTGTCTTTGTATTCAACAGCGTTTAACAGAAGTGATTTTTCAAAATACTCTATTGATTTAGTTTTTTGGACTGTATTCAGGTAACATGTACCTATCAGGTAATTCAGCTTGGCATTGTCGGGGTTAAATTTTTGTGCCTCCAAAAAATATTCAAGGGCGGTGGCATACATGCTTTTGCCCATTTCATAATACTTCAGTCCGACGGTGAAATTGTTTCTGGCCTGTTTAAATTCTTTTTCTCTGCCCTTGAAATTGCTTTTAACAAATTCAACATTTTGGGCAGACGAAAAAAAAGTGAGCAATAATGCAGAGATTATTATGAAATATCCTTTTTTCATGGTGATATTATTTGAATTATAAAACTATTATTTGCACTGTAGATTTGAATAACTGGCAGCGGTGGTGATGCCCAATAAGGCGGCTTTTTTCCAGTCTTCGCAGGAATTTTGGGGTTTTCTTAGCATTTCGTAAGCGATGCCGCGGTTCAGGAACGCGTAGCCATAGCTGGGATTGAGTTCAATGGCTTTGGTGTAGTCGGCAATGGCACCTTCGTAATCCTGCAGTTTGTATTTTGCGTTACCCCGGTTGTTGTATGCATAATAATACGTGGGGTTGAGCTTTATGGCCTGGTCAAAATCCCTGATGGCGTCTTCATATTCTTCCAGCTCAAAATGTGCGGTACCCCGGTTGTTATAAGCTATAAAATAGTCGGGTTTTTTTTGTATGGCAGTGGAATAATCGGCGATAGCGCCTGTATAATCCTTTAATTTCTTTTTTGCGCTGCCGAGGTTATTGTATGTAAAAGGCATATTGGGATTTATTTGTGCAGCTATTATATAATCGGCTTTGGCTTCTTCGAATTTGTCGAGTTTCACTTTGGCGCTGCCCCTGTCATTATATGCGTAGGCGTAATCAGGTTTGTTTTTTATGGCCGCATCGAAATCGCTGATGGCTTTTTCGTATTCATTTTTTTCAAAAAATATTTCCCCGCGGTAGTAGTACGATTGTGCATGATTGGCATCCAGGGCCACCGCCTGAGTAAAATCGGTCATGGCGTTGTCATGGTCTTTGAGTTCGAAACGGCATTTTCCCCTGCTGAAATATCCGTTGGCGGTGGGTGCCAGTTCTATGGATTTTGAAAAGTCGCCGATGGCCTCCTGAAATTTGTTCTGTTCCATATTTACGGCGCCCCTGTTGAAATAAGCTTTTTCAAAATCAGGTTTCAGGTTGATAGCTTCGGAGAATTTTTTGATGGCTTCGTTGTACTTCTTGTGTTCAAAAAATTTCACTCCTTCGTTATACACCTTCTCGGCGTCCTGGTAGTCGCCTTTAAACAAAGTATCAGTGGAAACTTCCTGGGCGCTGAGCGTAAATACCAGCAAGAGAAAGCACAGGATAAAAACAGACTTTTTCATAAATAAATTTTTATAATGAATGTACGTGTTAATGATTGCAAATATAACAATTGATAGCAGATAAAAAACAATGTGAGGGTTTTATGTTGCTAGAAAAAAATCCAGAAGGAAGAAAAACAGCAATACCAGGCCGGAAATCCCGTTGAGGGTGAAGAAGGCAAAATTTATCCGGCTCAAATCGTTCGGCTTTACAATGTAGTGTTGATAAAAAAGCAGGAAGGCAAAAATACCTGCGCCTGTCCAAAAAAATATGCCCTGGTGATTAGCTATTCCGGCAATGATGATAACCATCAGGCAAACAATATGCAGCAGCAGCGAGATGACTAAAGATGATGTCAGGCAAAACCGTTCGGGGATAGAATGCAGCCCATGTTGTTTGTCGAAATTCATGTCGCTCAACGCATAGATGATGTCGAACCCGCTGACCCAGCACAGTACAGCCAAAGAATACAGCAGCGGAAGGTAGTGGAAATGTGCCGTCAGGGCCAGGTATGCCCCGGTGGGTGCCATAGCCAGCCCGAGGCCCAATACAAAATGCGACAACCAGGTGAAACGCTTGGTGTAACTATAGCCCAAAATTATCAGCAGCGCCAGGGGCGAAAGCAAAAAACATAATAGATTCAAAAAATAAGTAGTGGCCACAAACAAAATAATGTTGGCTGCCCAAAAAAAATAAGCATAAGCCGTGTTCATTTTCCCCGATGGGAGGTCGCGGTGTTGGGTCCGGGGATTTTTTTTGTCGATATGCCGGTCGGCAATACGGTTGAAACTCATGGCGGCGTTACGGGCAAAAAATACGCACAGCAGCATGAGCAAAAAAGTTTTTACATCGAAAGATGCGCCTTGCTGCTGCCACGCCAGAAAAAAGCCAATGACAGCAAAAGGCAATGAAAACACGGTGTGGGCAATTTTTACCAGCGACGAAAATTCCGAAATCCGTTTAAAAAATGTAAGCGTCATTTATTCTTTTGCTTCAGCAAAGAAAACAATAAGCCCGTTGAAATACAAATTTTTCCTATTTTTATCAGTGCATTAAGCACATTGCCATAACCCCTCAATTCCTCGTTGACCATTTTGTTTAATTTTGAAAGTATATAATTTTATATGGATTACAGAGATACCGTTTTTATATCAGTTGCTGAAAACCTCAGTTTTTCAAAAGCGGCCCACAACCTCAATATAAGTCAGCCTGCGGTTACACGACATATTAAAGAATTGGAAGAACGTTACAAAACAAACCTAATTGAACGAAAGGGGAACAAAATTTACCTGACCAAGGCCGGCGAAAATGTATATAATGCTTTTAAAGAAATTGCAAAACAATACCGTGATCTCGATTTTGAAATAGGACAATTGCATAGCAGCATTTCGGGCGAATTTAAAATTGGCGCCAGTTCAACCATTTCACAATATGTTATTCCCAAGGTAATCGCATCGTTTCATAAGCGATATCCAAAAATTCAAATTTACCTGATGAACGGCAACTCGTTTGAGATGGAAAAATTGCTGTTGGATAACCAGGTAGATATTGCTTTGGTTGAAAACCTTTCGTCGCAATCAGGCATCCGATACCTGGATTTTCTTGATGATGAGTTGATTGTTATTACCGGCAAAAACAGTGTTTATGCTAAACGCGAAACCATTACCAAAGACGATTTGATGCAGATACCGATTGTGTTGCGCGAACATGGTTCGGGGACTTTGGAAGTGATAAAGCAAATGCTATCGCGACAAAATATCAAATTTGAAAACCTCAATACGTTGATTCATCTGGGAAGTACCGAGTCGATTAAAAACTTTTTGCAAGATTTCGACGGATTAGCCATTGTATCGGAAAAGGCCGTCCAAAACGAGCTCTACATGAAAACACTTGTCAAACTAAAAGTGTCAGGATTTACCATTCCACGAAAATTCCGGTTAGCATACAAACAAGGACATAAAAGCCAACAGGTGGAGTTGTTTGAGAATTTCTTACTCCAGTATAACATATAGTTATCGACTATAAATATTTGGTATTTGCTTTAATTATAATGAACCAATACTTTTGTGCGCAAAAAGTACTGGCATGATAAACGGAAAGTTCTTCAACACGCTGGGTGGCAACAAGGGAAAGTTAAAAAACAGCAACTGGCTTTATTCAATTATTATTTGCACATGTTTTTTGCCATTTATGTCTCCGCCAATCGCTTTATTGATTGGGATTGCGCTTTCAATTTTTGGAATAAAACACGAAAACATCCATAAATACACATCCAAAATTCTTCAGGCTTCCATTGTTTTAATGGGTTTTGGAATGAGTTTGAGCGCTGTAATTTCGGCATCAAAAACGGGTTTTATTGAAACGACAATCTCTGTAACCACCGTGATGATACTCGGTGTTTTGCTCGGAAAACTTTTAAAAGTTGATAAAAATACTTCATTGCTTATTGCTTCAGGCACGGCCATTTGCGGGGGAAGTGCCATCGCCGCAGTGGCCCCAATTCTAAAGAGTAAAAGTTATCAAACGTCGTTTGCACTTATAGTGGTCTTTGTACTAAATGCCGTAGCATTGTTTTTATTCCCTTTTATCGGGAATAAATTGGGCCTTAGCCAGGAAATGTTTGGAAATTGGGCGGCCATTGCCATTCACGACACAAGTTCGGTTGTTGGGGCAGGGGCGGTTTATGGCGAAAAAGCTTTGCAGGTCGCTACAACGGTAAAACTTATCCGTGCGTTGTGGATTATTCCATTATCGTTGGTTATTGCATTTACGAACAAAAACGATGAGAAAAAATCAATTAAATTCCCCTGGTTTATTTTACTTTTCGTGCTTGCCATTGTTTTTGCCAATCTTTTTCCCGGCTTTCAGGAAAGCTATGAGCATTTTAACTGGTCAGGTAAACGAGGAATGGTTATCGCTTTGTTTCTGATTGGTTCTAATATCACAGTAGGTGAAATAAAAAAAACAGGTGCAAGAAGTTTCGTGTTTGGAATTATCTTATGGTTTTTGATCTCTATTGGTTCACTGTTCTTTTTAACACGGTAAGCAATGCAAAACATTTGTACTATGTGCAAACATTTAATCGGACTATTAATATAAAAACCTTATTGGTAGCCGGAATTCAATGATGGCTTGTGCGAAAGTGTCCGTTTAGAAGAACAACCTGTATGGGGAGGTAATATAAAAATTGTTCAAAAAATGCACTTTCCCCTGTGTTTTTTATCCATATTGTCCAGTGAATATTATTTCGTTCCAAACGGGACTTAATTTCATTTTATATCTTGTTTTTACAAATATATTGTCCCTATCGGGACAGTCCTGTAAGGACTGAATATCTATAGAATGATAAGTAAGTCAGATAAATTAAGTCCCGTTAGGGATGTAACATTTTCAATGATTTTAGCGAGTTTGATATATTTAATCGGACAATAGTGGTTTTTTACAGGAACAATATTTTTTATGATTGAAGTGGCTTTTTTTGAAAAAAAAGTCACCAAAAAAACTTGTCAAAACTTATGCTTCCGCCCGCTCTCATCAGGACGGGAAAATCATGCAAAGTAGTGCCCGAAATGGCCTCAAAGGAGAAGAACTTTTTGCAAGATTATTTGGGACGAAAAAAGTGTAAAGTCCATTGCGATTAGTGCAGGCCATTTCAGACAAAAAGCCCGGTTAGCCGGGCTGCCTTTGCTGATTTTCACCGTTCTGATGATTCACTCTTGCGCAGGCTCGCCGTTTTGACGGGCCACCGCGCGCGCTATTAATAGCCATTTGTGCTATGTGCAAACATTTTTAAAGACTATAAAAAATGATAAACGTTTGCTATTAAGCAAAATGTTTGTTGGAGCGTTTCGAATTGCTGCACAGCAGCAACAGTGCGCTGGCCAGAAAATATGGCGGTGTCAGGGAGTGGCCTGTGTGAAGCCTGCCTGCCGGCCAGGCAGGGTTCGCCTTATATTTTCTTGACCTTTTGGGTACTTTTGGGTCAAGCTAAAAGTACAATAAAAAAGCATTATGTTTTCAGTGGGAGAAAGATCTTCTTCAGAGCATGGCCACGCGCAGTCATACGCCCACTTCCACTGCTAAGCTTCGTCAACTGGTATTAAGGGCAAATACCTGTTCATGTAATTTTTTTTATAAAAAAAGTTAGTAAACCAGCCAAACATGCTAAAGCTGGTTATAAGGGTTGAAAACCTTGTCAAAAAATTTATTGTAACTGGTTTATGGCATTTATCAGCGTTTCTTTGCTTTGCACTCCTACAAAGCGCTGCATGGGCACACCATCTTTGAAAATGATGATGGTGGGCAAATACCGGATGTTATACTTCAGCGAAGTAATGTTATTTTGGTCGGTATCCATTTTGCCAACGACGGCTTTTTTGCCAATTTCCGAAGCCACCTCTTCAACAATAGGAGAAAGTATCCTGCATGGACCACACCAGGTTGCCCAAAAATCAACCAGAACGACTCCCTTTTTTATCGTCTTGTCAAAATTTTTGTCAGTAAGTATCAGCACGCCATTGGTGCTGTTTTGTTTTTTTGTGCTGATATTTCCAGAAATATTGGCAGGTATGGCAAAAATAAAAGCCAGTAACAGTATTAAGGTTAGATTTTTCATAAAATAATTTTTAAGGTTTTTATCAATAATCAGTCCAAACTTATTGTAAGCTGACCACGGTAATGCCATCGCCGCCATGTTCTACATGCTCAGGCTCAAAAGCCACCACATTGGGGTGCCCCGACAATAGTCGGTGGATGATGGCGCGCAGGACGCCCGATCCCTTGCCATGAAGTATCCTCACATTGTAAACTTTAAGCAACAGGGCTTCGTCAATATATTTTTCGATGATTTCGGTAATTTCTTCGGCTCTCTTGCCACGCACATCGAGGGTGGTTTTAAATCCGGCTACTTTTTCAGTCAGTTGCATGCTGATGTCAGGGTAGTTTGTCCGGGTTTTCTTTTTTATAAAGTCTTTGTATCTGGCTGATTCTACCTCTTCAAGTTGTTCTAACGGTAAGGTGATTTTGATATTGTCAAACAGCACCCGCGCCTGGCCATTATTCACTTCCAGCACCTCCCCGATATTTTTTTGTCCTGGCAGGCAGACATAACTGCCTTTTTGGGGTATGGTGATTTTCTTTTCGGCTTTGATGGCGGCCATTGTAGGCTTTTGTTTTTTTGAAGCCGCCGGTTTTGTTGTAACTTCTTCAGGTTTTTTATCTGCAATAATTTTTTCTTTCAGTTCCTGAAGTTCTTCTCTTACTAGTTTTGTTTTTTCTTTTTCTGCCCCCGATTCTTTTATCTGCCGTATGGTGTTTTCGATGGTTTTATTGGCGTTTTGCAGCAGTAAGGCAGCTTGTTGTCTTGCCTCGGTTATAATGGTTTTTTTCTGCGTTTCTAATTCCGACAGAAGTTTTTGGTACTTGTCAATCATTTCCGAAAAAAAATCGTCCGCCATTCTCACTTTTTCCTGCTGGCGCAGCAGTTCTTCTTTGTCGGCTTGAAAATTCTTAACCTGTTTTTCGAAGGAGATATGTTCTTTTCCGGCAATGTTGGTGGCTCTTTCGGTGATGTTTGCCGGAAACCCGATACTGTCGGCAATTTCGAGGGCATAAGAACTTCCCGCATGGCCAGTGATAAGCTTGAACAAGGGTTGGAGTTTTTCCGTGTCGAACAGCATGGATGCGTTAATAACACCTTCGGCTTTTGCCGCAAACTCTTTAATATTTGAATAGTGCGTAGTTACAGCGCCAAAAGATTTTTTTTCATTAAGCGCTTCCAGGGTGGCTTGGGCTATGGCTCCGCCAAGTACCGGCTCGGTGCCACTGCCGAATTCATCAATCAAAAAGATGGTACGCTCATTGGCATTTTCAATAAAATGTTTCAGGTTTAGCAGGTGTGAACTGTAGGTGCTGAGGTCGTTTTCGATGGATTGTTCGTCGCCGATTTCAATAAAAATATCCGAAAAAATACCGGCTTCCGAGCCTTCATTTACCGGTATCAGGAATCCGCATTGTATCATGTATTGCAGCAGTCCGATGGTCTTCAGGCATACCGATTTTCCTCCGGCGTTGGGTCCCGAAATTACAACTATCCGTTGGCTGGAATGCAGCGAAATGTCGTATGGAACAACGGTTTTGTTTTTTTCTTTTAAATGCAAATACAACAGTGGGTTGATGGCTCTCAGCCAGTTGATGCCCGGCGTTGGTAACAATACCGGCTTAATACAATTGGTGTCGATGGCAAACAGGGCTTTGGCGCGGATACAATCTATTCTGCCCAGAAATTCATATTCCTGTATCAGCTCTGCGATGAATGGCCTGATATAATCGGTAAACAGTATGAGTATTTTTATTATCGCTTTTCTCTCGGCGTTTTCAAGTTCCCGCAATTGGTTGTTCATCTCAAATATTTCGGCAGGTTCGATAAACACTGTTTGACCTGTAGCTGATTCGTCGTGCACGAAACCTTTTATCTTGCGTTTATCTGCTGCGGCCATGGGTATCACACAGCGTCCGTTGCGCACCGTCATTTCAGTGTCGGGATGTATGATGTCGTCTTTTTTTAGTGACATCAAAATTTGCCGGGTACGTTTTCCGATCTGTGATTGTACCGCGGTCATCTCCTGACGAATGGCTTTTAACTCTTCTGAAGCATCATCCCTGATTTCGCCTTTTTCGTTGAGTATCCTGTTGATGTTGCAGATAAGGTCGTCGTGAATAACGGTATTGGCGGTGAGCTGGAACAGAAAAGGATACTTGTGCTGTCTTTGTTTGATGTAATTATGAATTTCCTGAATGGTGATATAGGACAGGCGCAGGTTGTTCATTTCCTCAATGTCGATAAATGTCCCTGGTGTGATTAGCCTGGAAAGTTCATCGCTGAGGTCGTAGTAATCATCTGAGGGAAAAGGATCGTCGGTGGTCAACACCGTTTTCATTTCGTTGCTAAGGTCCAGTTCATGCAGAATTTGATGATAGTTATCCGAAAAGGCAATTCGTCCCAGTTGTTGCTTTCCGGGTTCACTCAGGCAATAACCCGACACAAGTTGCCGGATTTGGTCGAAACCGGTTTTGTTTTCATTTTTATCACAAGAGTGCATTATGACTGGGGATTAGGTGTTGCGGTAAGGCGTTCATATACCTTGTAATAAACGCTGATGCCGTAGTCCAGGGAGTATTCTTCCAGGGCCGCACGCCTGATTTTTGCGGCGTCGGCATTCAGCAGCACCGGAATTTTTGCTATGGTTTCTTTATACGAATTGTCCGTGAAATCTTTGACAAGCAGCCCTGTCCCGGTTTTTTCCACAAAGGCATCAACGTCGCCTACACCGCTGTTGGTGATAAACGGGATGCCCATGCTCATGATTTCGCCCATTTTGGTCGGGGAGGAGGCTTGTTTGGAATACACAGGAAGTATGAAAAACAGCGCAATTTTTGTAAGTGAAAGCGCCAACGGCATTTGCTTGTAAAAAGCCTGGTGAATCACTATTTTTTCTGTATCAATATTTTTTATTTTGGCTTTAGTGAAAATTTTTTCCGGATTGTCGTGAGTGATAATCAGAAATTTTGCAGCAGGAAAAACTGCAGATAATTGTTTGAAAAAATCCAGCATTTCGTCGAGCATATACCAGGTTCCCAGCGAGCCCGAATAGGTGATTATCAGGTCGTCGTGTGTAATTTTCAATTGACGGGCCAGTGCCACTTTTTCTGCGTGGTCAATATTGTTTTCAGAAAAAAATTGTGTGTCGGCACAACAGGGAGTTACGCTGATTTCGGGAGTCTTGTTGTGCAGCCCAAAATGCGTTTGTATCAATTGTTTTGCCTTTTCAGTAAGCGTGATTACATGGTCGGCCCGGAGCAGGTATTCGCGTTCTTTGCGTTTAAAATACTTGTATATCACCCGGTAAACGGGGTTTTTGATGTTCCAGATGCCGCCTTCCACCCGTTCGTCTGCCCAGAAACCTCTCATATCAAAAACAAAACGTACGCCCTGTTGTTTTTTCAGGTATAATCCGGCAAATGCCGCAATATAACTGCGACAATGCACCAGCGCAAAACCATATTTTTTATGTAGGCGGCGGGAGGCTGTCAGCAACCGCTGAATGTCGTACAGAGTGGAAACTACCGGTGGGCGCGAAGTGTAGGATATCGGGTGCCAGGTGATACCAGCCTTGTTCAGCAATTCGTAAACCTGTCCCTGATGTTGAGCGAAACGTTTTTTTTTCTCACAACTCAACAGATGAATACGGTATCCTTTGTGGCTTAATCCGGCCAGGTAGGGTATAACCTGCGACTGCCCCAGGGGGTCAGTCATGCCGTCATACGAAATATAAAGCACGCGTGCTTTTTCGTCCATATTGATTAACAGGATAGATTAATTGTAGTACAAAAGTACCATTTTATCCTGTAATTCTTTGTATTAATAAACCGGCTTTCGTGATTCAGGTAAAAATCAGAAAAGTTCTTCACTTATAGTGTAATAGTTGTCGAATATTAGATATTAGTACCGCACCGCTATTAACAAGCATTTGTGCTATGGCAAACATTTAATCGTGCTATGATTAAGTACCCCATTCATTAATAAATGGTGCATAAGGTGGAACCTAAGTTAATAACTCAACTCTCTCGTAAACCATTAATTTCAAAGTAAGTTATAAATGTTGTAAAAACAATAAATGTTTGCTATTAGATAAAATGTTTTTTGGAACGGTTCGAATTGCTGCGCAGCAGCAACAGTGCGGTGGCCAGAAAATATGGCGGTGTCAGGGAGTGGCCTGTGTGAAGGTTCGTCATATATTTTCTTGACTTTTTGGGTACTTTTGGGTCAAGCCAAAAGTACCATAAAAAAGCAATATGTTTTTAGTGGAAGCAAGACCTGCTTCAGCGCATGGCTGCGCGCAATCTTACGCCCACTTCCATCACTAAGGTTCGTGTACCGCTATTCAGGGCAAGTACATGTTCATGTAACTTTTTTTCCGAAAAAAAGTTACCAAACCTGCCCACCATGCTAAAACCGGTTATAAGGGCGGGAAACCTTGTCAAAATGTATACTTCCACCCGCTATTAGACGAACGGGAATGGTTCAAACCGAAACTATGAATGTTTTCATGTGCTTTTTTGCTTGTCCAAAAAAGTACTAAAAAAAGACCTCCCTGTCGAATGCTTCCACCCGCTCTGAAAAAAACCAGAAAATCTAAAAAAGTAGTCCCGACAACTTTGTGTCGGGAAACCCCGCAATTAGCGGTGCCTTTTTTGATTTTCTAAGTTTTTTTCATTCACAGCCCGCCCACGCCGCACGACAAGGAAAGCCACCGCACCGCTATTAGCAAGCATTTGTGCTATGACAAACATTTAATCGGGCTATGATTAAATCCCCTTTCTTAATAAGGGATGCAAAATGCGAAACGTAGGTCAATAATCAGTGATAAGCTTTTGACAACAATACCGGTATCTAGTATGGCCGGATTTGTGTCAATAGCTTATCACTAAACGGACAATGATGGGTTTTTATGCCATTATCCGCAATGGAAATATCTTTCTACCAGGTCCAGCATCCCTACTTTGTCGTCTTTTAGCCGCGCGCGGAGATCATGGTCGTTGAATTTTTTCAGGTTGTTGACGATACCGTCGATAATCTGCTGTGAGAAGACGCCGTGTTTTTTGTAAATGTCGGCTTGTTTTTCCAGCATTTCGGCGGAGGCCCAGCATGAAAACGGCAGGGTGTCGAGTTTGTGCAATTTATCTTTAAACTCTTCTGAAAAAATATTGACATCCACGTAAGTGTCTTTAGCAAATTGCAGGGCGTTTTCCATTTCGAACCCATGACGTGCGGCCACGGTGAGTCCTGCCAGCAGGAGGTAGATATCGGCGGAGCCATCGGGACAGCGGAACTCCACGGTTTGTTTATCGGTGAAATCGTCGGTAGGCACGGCTTCCAGGGGATTTGCCTTTTTGATCATATCGTTGGCGCCACACCATCCAAGAGGTACTCTTACCAATACGGAACGGTTTCTGTCGCCCCAGCAGATATTGGTAGGAGCTTCCTGATGAGGTACCAGGCGGAAATAGGAGGTGGGGTTGGTGTTTCCGAATGCGGTGAGCGAGGGAGCCAGTGTCAGGTAGCCGGCAATGGCCTTTTTTGCTATGTCGCTGATGCCGTGATTGTCCACCATCACATTGCGGCCGTCTTTCATCAGGCGGGTATGTATGTGCATACCGCTACCGGCTTTCCCGGCTGTGATTTTCGGGGCAAAAGTGATGTTGACACCGTATTTATAAGCAAGGTTACGGAGTATCCATTTGGCGATTACCAGCTGGTCGGCCGCTTCTTCGACATCTACGGGCAAAAACTCTATTTCATCCTGTTCATAATCCAAATTGTCGATAGAAAAGTTTCCTACTTCGGAATGGGCATATTTTACCACTCCCCCGCAACGTACTATTTCCTGAAGGGCTTCGGTGCGGAAATCTTCGAATTTATTGTAAGGCGAGGATTCATGGTAGCCTCTTTGGTCGCTGGCCCTGAAAAGATCGTCTTTTTCGCTGATCAGGTAGTATTCCAGTTCTCCCATGGTTTCGAAGGTAAGGCCGGTTTTTTCTTTGAGCACGTTGTGTGCCTTGTGCAGAATATATTCCGGTGAAGAAGCAAGGGGTTCGCCGTCTTTGTTGAAGTACGAACATAATATGTTTAACGTGGGTATGTTGCTGAACGGATCAACAAATGCAGACCTGAAACGGGGAATAACATACAGGTCGCTGGAACCTGCTTCAATGTATGAGAACAGGCTGGAACCATCCACCCGCTCACCGGTGGATAAGACGGTGTCGAGGTGTTTGAGGTTGTTGATGCAGATATTCATTGTTTTCAGGCGGTTGTCTCCTCCGACATACCTGAAGTTGATCATTTGAATTCCTTTTTCTTTAATAAACCTGATCAAATCGTTTTTGGTAAAATCTTTTGATGGTTTTCCAAGATAACTTACCAGGGGATTTGGGTTTAAATCCGTGAAATTGTTTTCGCTCATGTCTGTTTTTTTTAGTTAATAATCAGGTGTCAAACTTAATAAATATTTTTTAGAAACAAATTTCTTTTGAAAAAGAGTAATGATTTCATTAAAAAAAGCGCTTGAAAACACTGAATTTTTAACAAAAACAGAAAGCAATGAATTTTCGTAAATTGAATTATCTTTGTTATGGGTGAAAAAAGTGGGTTGAGTTGAAACGAGTTTGGATTTTGTTTTTATTGAACTTAAATAATGCAGTGGGATGATTCGTTGGTCAAGGAAAAAGAGCAAATTAAAAACTGTGCTTATTATTTTAATGCTTTTTTGGCTACCAACTCTTCTTCCAGCACAGGATGAAATTCACGATTCGCTTGTCCGTGAGCGGATTCAATATATCCGGGACCATCTGGATCAGGGAAGAACAACGGCAAATGTTTGGTGGTATGGATGGTTGGGGGCATACAGTGCGGCGACCATTGGGCAGGGCACAGCCTGTTTTCTGAGTAACGATAAAGGAACGCGACAGGATATGGTGTTGGGTGCATCAACTACGTTATTGGGAGCAGCAGGGCAGCTAGTCATGCCTTTAAACCCGGGACGTAAAGCCGATATCCTGGCTCAAATCCCTGATTCCACTCCTGAACAGCGGCTTGCGAAACTTATTTGCGCAGAAAAAATGTTTAAGGAAATTGCAAATAATGAAAAATTCGGAAGGTCCTGGAAAATGCACGTCATTTATGGCGCCGTGAACATAAGCAGCGGACTGATTACCTGGCTTGGATTTAAGCGTTCCATATGGGCCGGGCTTGGAAATTTTGCCTTAAACACCGTCATTTCTGAGGCTCAGATTTGGACTCAACCAGCCCGGACGATGAAAGATTATCAAAACTATTGCAGAAAATATCAATCAGGGATAAACCCGGTTTCATATAAACCGAAACCTGTGTTTTATGTGAGCGCCTGCCCTGATGGAATTGCCTTAAAAATTTTGTTTTGACAGACTACTTTTATCGGTATTAAGAAAAAGGGCTCAGAAACAATTGAATTTTTTTCTTACTTCTATATATTTTTTGTATTTTTGCGCTCCTGAAAATACCTACTCTTCGTAGCTCAGCTGGTAGAGCAATTGACTCTTAATCAATGGGTCCGGGGTTCGAGTCCCCGCGAGGAGACAGCAAAAGAGGTTGCCTGAAGCATGAAGGCAGCCTCTTTTTATTTACCATATTGTTAGAAAAATTACGAAACCTTGATCAATTGTGCGAAGTTTGCAGTGTCCGTTGCGCAACTGCAATTCAACACTCAAAAAACTATTAGAATCTAATTGAATTAACAATAAAATGTTGATATCTAATTGATATTCAATATTATAGCTTCATATTTTTTTGTAATTTTGACTATGCAAGGACAAAAAAAATATCAAGAAAAACTATTTCTGAGTTTTCAACTCTCTGATAGAATACCAATCGATAATTTTTATC
>JAGNBV010000062.1 GCA_018004645.1 Bacteroidales bacterium | reverse complement strand
TGCAATAATACCGGAGAAAATGCCGGTGATGAGATCGATCCGAAAGACCAGCAGATAAAAGAACTGCAGGCGCAACTGGCCGAAAAAGATGCCAATGTTAACGACATGTTCAGTTTCATCAACGATGTGGAGGATAACCTCAACACTATCGAAGCCAGCCAGATGAAAATTTCCGAGTCGAAAAAAGGAAATAACGAGGTAGAGCAGGATGTAAAAGAAAGCATCATGGAGCATATCACAAATATCAATACCCTGCTTGAAAAAAACAAGGAACTGATTAAGAAACTGGAAGGTGCCCTGCGCAATTCAAACATGAAGGTGGATGCCCTGAATAAAACCATTGAACTGCTCAACCAGCAGATGACACAAAAAGATGCTGAAATTGCCGACCTGAAAGTACAATTGGAAAAACTCAATTTTACTGTGGCCGAACTTAGTACCAAAATAGAAGATCTTACCGGACAAAACGAGGAAAAAGCCCAGCTAATTGATCAGCAGGATGTCGAGCTTAACACGGCCTATTATGTTATTGGGGTAAGAAAAGAATTGAAAGCCAAAGGTGTTATCGTTGGTGATAAAATTTCTCAGAAAATCAATCCCGAAAATTTTACAAAAATCGATATCCGCAAAACAACCGAAATTACCCTGAATGTAAAGAAAGCCAAATTGCTGTCAACCCATCCCGAAGGAAGCTATACGATGTTAATGAAGGGAAAAACCATTGATAAGCTGGTGATAAATGTCCCGAAAACTTTCTGGAGTATTTCCAAATTTCTCGTGATTGAGTTGGATTAAATGTGCCGGGCAGCCTGTCTGTTGAAGATTTTTTCTTTGTAAATTAATAAAAGCATCGTCTGCAAAATGAAGTGCTTACTGTTAGTTGTTTTCATTTTGAAAGGATTCAGCCCATAAGCCTTCTGGGCTAAGTACGCAGATGATAAAGTTTTTTATAAATCTCAGATTATAACAACCCCAGCTCCAGTTTAGCGGCGTCCGTCATCATATCCTGATTCCATTCGGGTTCAAAGACCACATCTACGTAAACACTTTTGATCCCGGAAATAGCCTGGATGCCATCGCGGACATCAATGGGTAAAGTTTCTGCTACCGGGCAATTGGGCGAGGTAAGTGTCATTTTTATCGTTACCTGGTAATTGTCATCGATTCGGATTTCATAAATAAACCCCAGATCGTAAATAT
Source organism: Bacteroidales bacterium (assembly GCA_018004645.1). Classification (GTDB taxonomy): domain Bacteria; phylum Bacteroidota; class Bacteroidia; order Bacteroidales; family CAIWKO01; genus CAIWKO01. The sequence goes on along the minus strand of JAGNBV010000062.1, from coordinate 16,893 downwards.
TTACCGGGATTTCGGGATCGTAAATAGTTTGTAATTTTTCGATGATGATTTTTTCCAGCTCGGCCTTATCCATAATTTAAAGGTTTGATTCGTGTTTTGTTTTGAATGCAAGTGCGTACATTTTCATTTGTTTTATCATGGAATTCAATCCGTTGGAGCGGGTAGGGGAAAGGTGCTCGCGCAAGCCTATCTGGTTGATAAATTCCATATCGGCGTTGATAATTTCGTCGCAGGGCCTTCCCGATAAGGCACGAATAAGAAGACTGACTATACCCCTGGTGATGATGGCATCGCTGTCGGCTGTGAAAAAAACCGCGCCGTCTTTATATTCGGCTTTTACCCACACCTGCGATTGGCAGCCTGCAATAAGGTAGTTGTCGGTTTTGAATTGTTCGTCAATAAGCGGTAATGCTTTGCCCAACTCGATGAGGTAATTGTATTTGTCCATCCAGTCGGTAAAAAGCATGAATTCGCTGATGATTTCCGCTGCTGTTTCCTGATAGGTTTTCATTATGCAAACATTATTTTTATTCTTTGAAGAGCCGCTATCATGGCATCAATTTCTTCTTTGGTATTATAAATTGCAAAAGAAGCCCTTACCGTGCCGGAGATTTTGTAGAAATCCATAAGCGGCTGAGTGCAGTGGTGTCCCGTGCGTACGGCGATGCCCAGTTTATCGAGGATTGTACCGGCATCAAAAGGATGAATATTTCCCGGAAGAAATGAAATCACTGATGTCTTTTGTGGTGCTGTACCAATTATTCTTATGTCGCCCAATTGTTCCAGTTTTTCTGTGCCATACCGGAGCAATTCGTGTTCGTGGGCTTCCATCACTTCATAACTTATGTTTTCAATGAAGCGGATGGCTTCTTTCAGGCCTAAGACATCACCCACACTGGGTGTGCCGGCTTCAAACTTGAAAGGCAGTTCGTTAAAGGTAGTTTTTGCAAAGCTTACTGTTTTTATCATTTCGCCGCCGCCCTGGTAGGGAGGCATTTCGTCAAGTATTTTTTCCTTACCGTAAAGCACTCCTACGCCCATAGGGGCATACATCTTGTGCCCCGAAAAACAGTAAAAATCGCAATCCAGCGCTTGTACATCCACTTTGATATGCGAGATGGCCTGCGCCCCGTCAATCAATACCGGAATTTCATGGGCGTGCGCCAGATTTATGAGTTGCTTTATTTCGTTGATGGTGCCCAGGGTATTTGACACATGGGTAATGGCCAGTATTTTGCAATTTTTGTCCAGAAATTTTTCCACCTCGTCGAAAATAATTTCACCTTGTTCGTTTATGGGGATAACTTTCAGGTGGGCCTGCCGTTCTTCGCACGCCAATTGCCACGGTACGATGTTGGAATGGTGTTCCATGGCGGATATTACTACCGTGTTTCCCTGGTGGAGGAATTTTTTTGAAAACGAGGAAGCAACAAGGTTTATTGATTCGGTAGAGCCCCGGGTAAAGATAATTTCGTGGGTATGTTTTGCATTGATGAACTGCCTGACGGCTTCGCGGCTTTCTTCGTAGGCATTGGTGGCCAGTTGGCTAAGGTAATGAACCCCACGGTGGATATTGCTGTTTTGTTGGGTATAGTAATTATTCAGCGCATCAATAACCTGCTGGGGTTTTTGCGTAGTGGCTGCATTATCGAAATACACCAAAGGACTGCCGTTAACCTGCTGGCTAAGAATAGGAAATTGCTGTCGGATATATTTTACATCTGTGCCGGTCATAACTCAGACTTTACTCATGTCGATTTCAAATTTGACCATTTCGTTTTCCTTGCAATGCAACACACACTGATCGCAGATGGAGAGTTCGCCTTTGAGGCGTTTGACTATCATGGCATCAATACGGTCGCGCAGGACGTCAATAGTTATTTTATTGGCTATTTCGCCGGCAAAGGCATACATGAGTAGCATTTTGGCGTTTCGGTCGCATATGCCTCTTGATTTAAGGTAAAAAAGGGCCTCCGGGTCTAATTGTCCCACTGTGGTTCCATGACTGCATTTTACATCGTCGGCATAGATTTCGAGGAATGGTTTGGCGGTAACCCGCGCGGTATCGGTGAGGAGTATGTTCTTATTGCTTTGGTAGGCCTCGGTTTTTTGGGCATCGGGGCAAACATGGATGTGTCCGTTAAATACAGCACTGGCATTTTCGTCGATGATGCCTTTAAATAGCTCATAGCTAATGGTTCCTGGCACCTGGTGATCAACATATACCTGGTTGTCCACATGTTGTTCGCGGTCCATCAGGTAAAGTCCGTACACTTTCGCCTCGGAGCCTGTTCCAGACATTGCTACATAGCTTTCGTTGCGGATAACGCCTCCATTAAAGGTCAGGGTGTTGCTGCTGAGTTTGCTGTCTTTATGCAGTTTAAAATAGCTTGATGTAATGACGGTGGACTTGCTGTCCTTGTTTTGCATCTTGTAAAAATCAAGAGAAGCCCCCTCACCGATAAAAGTCTCGGTGCAGGAGTTGATAAAACTGGTTTCGTGCCTGATGGAATCATCACAATATACAAAAGTGAGTTTTGCATTTTTTCCCAGGATGATCAGGTTGCGCGGCTGAACAAAAATGCTTTCATCGATATTTACTATGTTGACCATTTGTATGGGCTTTTCAACCGTTACGTTGTCGGGGACATAGATGAAAATGCCGTCTTGCGCAAAGGCAGTGTTCAGAGCAGTGAGACCGCTGTTTTGCACGTTGGAGAGTTTTCCGTAATGTTGTTGGATAAGGTCGGGATAGGCCCGGAAAGCCGCCGAGAGGCTTCCGGCAATGACTCCATTATCCAGCGTGGTTATAGGCTTTTGTTTATAGATATACCATCCGTTGAGTTGAGTGAACAGATCGGTTTCAAAATTGTGTATTTCGCACCTGAAGATTTTGTCAACATCCTGTTTCTCTTTAAAGGGATTGAAGTAAAAATTATAAGAAGGTTTCAGGGAGTTGATTAGGCTGGTATTTTTCCATTCTTCTATTTCCTGGGTCGGGAATCCGTTAGTTTCAAAACTTTTTAAGGCTTCATTTCTTAAGGCGGTAACGTAAGGGATGTCGGCGACGCTTATATTTTTTTGAAATTCATGATATAAGCCAATAAGCTGGGCTTTGTCGGGAATAAGGCTGGCTGATTTCATGCTGCTTATTTTTCGAGTTCTTCTTTAATCCATTCGTAACCTTTTGATTCGAGTTCCAGTGCCAGTTCTTTGGTGCCCGATTTCACTATTCTGCCTTCGAACAACACGTGAACAAAGTCGGGAACAATATAATCCAGCAGCCGCTGATAATGTGTGATAACCACGAAAGCGTTGTCAGGGCGCCGCAATTTGTTTACGCCATTGGCAACAATTTTCAGTGCATCAATATCCAGGCCCGAATCGGTTTCGTCGAGTATGGCTAAAGTAGGTTCCAGCATAGCCATCTGGAAAATTTCGTTGCGTTTTTTTTCACCGCCAGAAAACCCTTCATTTACTGATCGATTGGTGAGATTGGATTGGATCTCCACCATTTTCTTTTTTTCTTCCATAAGTTTGAGAAACTCTACCGCAGAAAGAGGTGGCAGTCCTTTGTACTTGCGGTGTTCATCCACGGCAGTCCTCATGAAGTTGGTCATACTGACTCCCGGTATTTCCACCGGATACTGAAATCCTAAAAAGATGCCTTCGCGAGAACGGTTTTCGATGGGCATACCAAGCAGATCCCTGCCTTTGTATTTTATCTCACCTTCGTTAACGGTGAACACATCGCGTCCGGCAATGACAGATGCCAGGGTGCTTTTTCCGGTGCCGTTGGGACCCATGATGGCATGTACTTCTCCTGCATTAACGCTAAAGTCCAGACCTTTAATAATCTTTTTGTTATTTATGGAAACTTTTAAGTTTTTTATTTCTAATAATGGCGTCATAAGAATTTTTTTACAAAGGTAAGAAAAAAATTGTTGTTATTTAAACTTAATAAAAATAAAAAAATTAAATCACAGACAAACAGGCGTTTAGATTGTTGTGGAATTTTTAGTTTTTTGCTTTGATGAGCATTTTCAGTTTGGCTTCGAGCAAAGCGAGTTCCTGCTTGGTGTTGTTGATTTTATTTTCAAATTCTTCCTTTAGCAAGTTAGCTTTTTTGGAGTTGGCCAGGAAACCGATATTGTTTTCCCAAAGTTTAATGTCGTTTTTCAGCATATTGATTCTTCCTTCGAGTTGCATACGTTCGTGCGAGAGTGCCCTGCCTGCTTCAGGAGAATTTTGGAGGTTTTCGATGCGGTTTTTATAGTTCATCGTATTCATTTCCACTGCCGAAATTTTGAGTTTTTCCATCAGTTGTTTGATGGCCTGCCGGTAGGTGTTTTGAAGTTTTTCTTTGCTTTCCATGGGCACGTGGCCAATTTCCATCCATTGGCGCTGGAAATTCTTCAATGCATCGAGGTTTTCATTTTTGTTTTCAGAAAATTCAAAAGAATTAATTTTTTCGATTAGTTCTTCTTTCTTTTTTAAATTTTCTTTTTCATTTTCCTGAATATTTGAAAAATACCCTGATTTTTTTTCGAAGTAAGCGTCACAAGCGGCCCGGAAACGTTTCCAGATTTTATCGGAATATTTTTTTGGCACAGGGCCAATTTGCCTCCACTCTTGTTGGAGTTTAAGTATTTCGGCGGTGGATTGTTTCCAGTTAGTGCTGTTGACCAGGGCTTCGGCCTGATTGCAGATGTCAATTTTTTTGTTGTAATTGGTAACCTGTTGTTCTTTCAGGTCGCCGAAAAATTCTTTTTTGTTGTTAAAAAATGTGTTTATGGCACTACGAAATCTTTCCCAGATTTCATCGTTATTTTTTGCAGGGGCACGTCCAATGCTATCCCATAATTCCTGCATCTCCAATATTTCTTCGGTTTTTGTTTTCCATTCGGCGCTGTTGGAAATTTCCCCGGTAATGATGGTTTCCACTTTTTCGCAGAGTGCTGTTTTGGCCAACAGGTTGTTTTCCTGCTCTGCATTTAGTTTGTTGTAATAATCTTTGCGTTGATTGTTGATCTGATCCGAAACGTTTTTGAAACGTTCCCATATCTCATCTTTTTTGTCCTGCATCACCGGTCCTATCTCTTTCCATTCGTCGTGATATTTCTGCAGCAGTTTAAAGGATCTGGTAATGGATTTTTCGAGGAGCAGCTCTTCGGCTTTTTCGCAGAGTTGAATCTTTTGTTCGAGGTTTTTTTTCAGGTCAAGGTCTTTAAGCTCTTTGTTGATTTTAACTTTTTCAAAGAATTTTTCAACCAGAAAATGGTAGTTGTTCCAGAGGCCTTCAATTTCGTTGCGTGGTACCTGTCCTATTTCTTTCCATTTATCCTGGAGACTTTTAAAACTATCGTATGTTTTCTTGAGTGATTCTTCGGAACTGATGAGTTGTTTTATTTCTTCGAGAATTTGTTTTTTTAATTCGAGGTTCGAAAGTTTAATTTTTTCCTGTTCTATATCATCCAGTGCCTTTTTTTCTTTATACATATCAAAGGCGGCTTTGTAGCGTTCTTCGAGGGTATCAGCCAGTGGCATATAATCTTCTTTGCTGCCGCCATCGGCCAAATGTTTGTCGAGGTGTTCCTGTTTTTCTTTTTTTACCAGGTTGAGGTATGCTACTTTTATTCCGGCAACACGAGTTTTTATTTTGCTAATTTCATGGTCGCGGACAATTTCTTCCAGTACTTCGACTAGTTTTTCTTTCGACAGGCTGCTATAGGTCGCAATTTCTTCTGATTCATTTTCTTCTTCCCCTTCATTTTCGTCGGAAAAATCTTTTTCGCCGAGTAATTCAGCATTTTCGCCGTTTTTGGGAGCTGTGGTTTTTCTTGCGGCTTGTTTTTTGGGTTTGGTTTTTATGGGTGGATTGGTAGTTTCCTCCTTAGTTTCGGGAATTTCAGCAGCTGTGTCTTCACTGATTTCAGCGGGAGAGGTAACTGCCTGGGCTACCTCTTCACTGTCAGCTTCCTCAAGTAGTTTCTGGTCGGTGACAGCTTCGGGCTGATCTGCTATTTCGTTATTGCCTGCATTTGCAGGGCTGTTATCGGATACTGTGTTGCTTTCTTCAGGATTTCCGATTTCTTCAGAAGGATTTTTTTCAATTGATTCGTCCATGATATTTCACATTAGTTTATAAAAAATACCGAAACCTTTCGGAATCAGTAAAGAAGTTTACAATAAGGAATGCAAAAGTAATATAATTTGTTTAGCCACAACATAAACAGCCTTTATCAAATAATAAAATTATTTATTAGTCCAGCCCTCTTTTATTAAACAAAAAATACCCGATATTAAACATCAGGGAAAAAGGGTTTTCCTTTTTATGATAGTAGCTAAGGCTTATGCTGATGGGACATACAGGACTATTATATACCAGGGCTGAGTAGGCGAGGAATGAACGGGTATTGAATATTTTGCCATAGTGAGCATTGTAATTGTCGTCGCGGGTAATTTCCTGATAGGGCTGAAAAATATAGCCTTCGAGGCGGAAATGGATTTTTTTATAAATATTGAAAATGTTTTTGATACCGAAAGCTGCAAAATTGTTGGCGCGGAAGCTGGGTATAAAATATGCTTTGCTTTCGGGGGTAGGCTGGAATGCCGGTGCTGACAGCAGGCTGATAGTGTAATTATGGAACAAGGGTTTGTTGGTTACTGTAAGTTGTCCAAGCATACCAAAAGTGTAAAACTTGGATGTTCTGAAATACCTGTCATATATCACCTTTATCTGAAACCAATATCTTGATTTTGCAAATGTTTCATCGATCGGCGAAGTGGAGCCGGGTGTGATATGTTCTTTGCCATAAATGAAACGGGCATCAGCGAGCAGGTTAATACCGGAGGTGGGATATTGGCGGTGGTTAACAGAACTGCGGTTGAACAGCGTGTGAAGGGTTAGAAAATCAAAGTTAGAACGGTCGGCAGTATCTGTACGGGAAAAACTGTTGGTTTGGTAATAGTTGTTTCGTATCTGTCCAATAGCAGGCCCTACAATGAATTTGGCCTTGTTGCCCGCGGCAAAAGCCAGTTCGGCCATAAAGTTGATTTCGTTTTCGATGAGATATGAAGGCATTGCATCTTCAAAGAAACGAGTGGTGGTCTTGAAATAATCCCATTTATTCCACGCAAACGATGTTTCCAATGAAAATGGAACACGGGTGGCAAAGTCGAATCTGTTTTTTATCATGGCCGAACTGTAAAACCGACCGATATAAAAATTAACGGAGAGTTTTGATGCGGTAATTCCCAAATACTTGTATTGCAACCCGATGTATGCCCCCGTGATACTGCTCGATGAAATCAGCCCTCCCAACTGGGCTACAAAATTTTTGTCTCTTTTTACATCGAGATTTAGTGTAAAATATCCTGTTTTTTTGTTATAGTAAGTTTTTGGATAAATAGATTCTATTTTGTCATCGGCAATCAGCCTGAAGTATTCTTGTTTCACTTCTTGCACAGTTAACACGGAATCCTGGTGCATGATAGAATTTCGGATATACACCGATTGCATAGGGTTTATCCCTTTAATCATTATTGAGTCATACAGCATGGGAGGTTTTTTATCCAAAAACTTTTTTCGTTTGGCATTTCTTTCATCCTTATCCAAAGAATCAACAACAAAAAGCCTGATATCCGGTATTTTGTCGAGGGTTGCATAATATCCGATGTCAATGATTTCTTTGGCATTATCGAAATTCAGCAGGTTCATTTTGGGTAGTGGCGGCGAAATCATGACGCTGTTATCGCACAATACGCTGTAATTGGTGTTAGTAGTCAACATGTTTTCAATTTGTTCTACCACATTATCCTGATCAATTGAAGCTGCACTCCAGTTGGAGGCGACATTACTACCAATAATGATGTCGGGATTAAAATGTTCGAGGGCAATATCCGAAGGGAAATTATTGTACATGCCGCCGTCGAATAAAAGCTTGCCATCAATTTTTATGGGCTTAAAGTAAAAAGGATAGGTCATCGAAGCCCGCACGGCTTCAGGAAGATAGCCGCTGGCAAAGGAAATGGCTTTTTTTTCGGCCACATCGGCAGCCACACAGCGGAAGGGGATAAACAAACTGTCGAAATTGTTGCCTGCGGCTTCGCCGGCAGCGGCCAGGAAGTACATCATACCGAAATCAACCTGATAGGGCGAAATGATGTTAGTGGGTAATTTATAACTTAAAATGGTATCATAATTGAATTTGAAGTTTATCCAGGAGGCGTCCGGTGCATCTTCCTTGTAGAAAAACTTGTATTTATCTTCTATGGTGCCTTTGGCCCAGTTTATAAATTCTTCGGTGGTGAAAATTTTTTCAATTTGTTCAGGGGTATAACCAGAGGCATACATGGCGCCCACAATAGCTCCTATGGAAGTGCCTGCAATATAATCAATGGGGATGCAGTTTTCTTCCAATGCCTTTAATACGCCAATATGGGCGCAGCCTTTGGCACCGCCGCCGCTCAACACCAACGCAACTTTCTGTGCTTTCAGCGGATAACAAAAGCTCAGGCCTAAAAGCACTACCAGTAATATTTTTCGGAAATCAGACATGATGCTATTAAAATCTTAAAAATACAAAAAAAGCGGAATAAATTATCCTTATCCTTCTTTTTAATTGTAGATTTTTGGTCTTGCAAAAATATTAATTAGACGGATATCTAACGGTTTTTTTCATAAAAAATTATCGCGGCAAAATAGTGCTTGCATTTAACTATTTATATAATCATAGTTGTTCCGGATTTCACACCTGTGGAAACAGCCATACAGGCTCTTGTCAGGAATAGCCGGCCAAAATTTGTAGAAAAACTATGTTTAAGCATCCCGTTGTCCTTAATAGTATGTTTTATCTTTGCCGGAATAAAAATCAAGGCAAAAATCAGTATTGCGGATATTCAAACCTAAATTGTATCTTCGTATATAATTTCGAGACTTTTTGATATTGCAATAGAATTACCAAAGAATATTAATATATATTATGAACGATTTAAAAAATTTATTTCCCAAAAAAAACACACTGCCGGATGGGGTTGTTTTAGATAAGCCGATTGAGCAACGTGAATATCTTATAAACGGAGAAATACTGCAATGGCAGGGCGATTTTCAACAAGTATTTTCACCGGTATATTTTGGCAATGATACTCAAGGTGCCTACATAGGCAGTTATCCGTTTATGGATGCCCGCGAATCGCTCAAGGCCCTTGATGCAGCTGTACAGGCCTACGATCATGGCAGGGGCGAATGGCCCACCATGTCGGTAGAAAAAAGGATACATTGTGTAAAAAAATTTGTAGTGATGATGCAGGAGCAACGTGAATTAATCATCAGGTTGCTGATGTGGGAAATCGGGAAAAACTTAAAAGATTCAGAAAAGGAATTTGACCGGACCGTTGTATATATCAATGATACCATCGAATCGTTGAAAAATCTCGACAGGGATTCTTCGCGCTTTACCTTTGCACAAAACATCATGGGCCAGATACGGCGGGCTCCGCTGGGTGTGGTCTTGTGTATGGGTCCGTTCAATTATCCGCTGAATGAAACTTTTACCACGCTGATTCCTGCACTTATCATGGGCAATACTATAATTTTCAAGCCGCCCAAGCTTGGTGTGCTCTTGCATTATCCGCTGCTGGAGGCTTTCAGGCAGGCGTTTCCCAAGGGAGTAGTAAATACCGTGTATGGCGACGGGCAGGTGGTAGTGGGCCCGTTGATGGAATCAGGAAAGATTGATGTGCTGGCTTTTATTGGTTCCAGCAGGGTAGCCGATATCCTGAAAAAGCAACATCCGAAACCGCACCGCCTGAAATGTGTACTCGGCCTGGAAGCAAAAAATCCGGGCATAGTGCTGCATGATGCCGACATCGAAGAAACGGTGAAGGAATGTGTTACAGGCGCCTTGTCGTTCAATGGACAGCGGTGTACTGCATTGAAAATTATTTTTGTACACCGGAAAATTGCTAAACCTTTTTGTGACCGGCTGTCTGAGGAGGTGGAAAAATTATCTGTCGGGATGCCCTGGGATGAGGGAGTCCATATTACGCCGCTACCGGAAGCAAATAAATCGGAATACTTTGCAGAGCTTATCAATGACGCAATAACGCACGGAGCAAAAGTGATCAATCCGAACGGTGGCATTTATAATAAGTCTTGTTTCTTTCCTGCCGTTTTGTATGATGTTAATGATAAAATGAGGATATACAGGGAAGAGCAGTTCGGGCCTGTGGTGCCGGTGATATGTTATGATGACATTGAAGAGCCGATTAATTATGTTATCAATTCAAATTATGGACAACAGGCAAGTATTTTCGGTAAAGATGCTGACCAGATAGCAAAACTGATTGATACATTGGTGAATCAGGTGTCGCGTATCAACCTGAACTCCCAATGTCAGCGAGGCCCTGATACTTTCCCGTTTACCGGCCGCAAAGATTCTGCTGAAGGAACATTATCCGTATCGGATGCATTGCGTGTTTTTTCAATCAGAGCTTTGGTTGCTGCAAAAGAGAATGATTTAAACAAAACCATTATCCGAGAAATAATCAAAGACGATAAATCTGCTTTTTTGTCTACGGATTTTATTTTATAAGTGTTAGTATGCCTGGCGGTAAGGCCCATGAGTGGTGTCGCAAAAGATTTTGTCGGTATGCCTGATTGTTAAATAATAACAGCCATGATAAATGAGGCTAATAATGTTGCCGGGAAAACACCAGATAGGTCACTGATTGCTTATCTCAGCATACTGGTAATCCTATGCACAGGCTTTATTGTTGGAGCAAAAGCAATGGGGGAAAAGGGCATGTATCTGGCGCAGGCCTACATGCTTACACCGGCATTGGCGGCGGTGCTGACAAGGCTATTCTTTTACAGAAACAAATTTTCTGATGCTAGGTTACGACTGGGAAATGTAAAAGACTATCTCAGATTCTGGCTGTTTTCCCTGCTGATAGCGGCAGCATCTTTTCTGGTCTTTTATTTGATCGGTGCTATAAAATGGGATTTTACGGGAGAGACATTCCTGAAAAACCTGGCCGAACAATTTAAAAATTCGGGACAGGACATAAATAGCGGACTGCCCGAGGGAGTAACCCCGAAAACCATGATGTGGCTGCTGATGGCAGGACAACTGACCGTATTAAATATCGTCCCCGGGTTGATTACCGGATTTGGGGAAGAGTTTGGACACAGGGGTTTTATGTACACCCGGTTAAAAGAACACGGACTTTTGCTAAGCATTATCGTTGGGGGACTTATATGGTTTGCCTGGCACCTGCCATTACAGTTGTTAATTCCCGCGAAAGATGATTTTTCTATGACCCAGACAATCATGAATTATTTTATTCTTGCCTTCGGGTCGGTATGTACATTCGCTTACCTGGTTTATGTTTTTGAAAAATCTCAAAGTATCTGGGTGGTGTCTTTGGCTCATATTGTTATTAACAATGCAAGCGCTGCTTTTTCATATTTTATCATACTTCAGAATCAATTGCTGGCCAATGCCGGCCTGACAATCACCATGTTGCTGGTGCTGTTTTTCGGGCCGGGCCACTATCTCTTTAAAATTTTTAAACAACAAAAACCTGATATTTCTGAGCAAAATTGATAATGCAGGAGTAAAACTATTTTGACTTCAGGGAATATTCTTCTGCTTTTTGCCTGTTCCCGATGTTCAGATACGTAATCGACAATTTATTCAGGATATCCTTGTCGTCAGGTTTTACTTTTTCAGCTTCCAGCAGGTATTTTAATGACGGTTCGAATTTACCCTGAAGGCCATACAGCGTGCCCAGGTTCCTCAACGTTTCCAGGTCGGTGGGATTCAGCGCATATGCTTTGTCCAGGTATTCAACCGATTTGCTGAAATTGCCGTATATTCTTCCGTAAATTTCACCCAGTTTGTTGTATGCTTTGCTGTAATCAGGTTTTTTACCGATAATGCCGTTCAGAATCTGTATGGCAGTGTCGGGTTTGCCGGTATTGGCATATAAATCGGCCAACAGGTAAACATATTCCGTATTGTCGGGCACGTACCTGATCAGTGTTTTAAAATTGGCCTCCGACTGTTTATAGTTTTTTGTCCGGTAACATTCCAACGCGGCGGAATTCAGGTATCCTATAGCATCGGAATTGTTATTTTCGAGTTTCAATGCCTGTTCAAGGACGGTACGGCTGTTTTCATAATCTTTTTGTAAATGATATGCATAACCAAGAAAAACCCATCCCGACTTAAACCCGGGATAGATATCCACGCTTTTTTTCAAATATCCGATTGCTTTTTCAATAGTTTGTGTACGTAAGGGTTCCGCTGTAGCATCGTTCACGTTTCTGAGGAGCATTTCTCCGGCTCCGGCGTTTACTTTAGCGCTGTTGGGCGAATTGTTCACATCAGTAGTGAACAAAGTATAGGAGTCTTTCCATGCAAAATTCCGGCTGAAGGTTTTTACCGAATACGCCGACACGAGCACAACAAGAAAAATTGTTGCTATTGTCAGTCTCTTCGGTTTTGTCAGGTGCCTATTGAGACCAAAAGCTACAACGATAGTGAAACCGAGCATGGGAGCGAACATGAAACGTTCATTCATGAATGTTCCGATATTAAAAACTAAATTGGAAGCAATGGAAAAAGTAATCAGAAAAAACAATATTGCAAAAGCGAACACATTTTTTGAAAAGATTTTTACCATGCTGAAAATCATCAGTGCAAGATAAATTATGAGTGGCGCCAGGGCACGGATATCAGGAAAATCTATAATGGGGATCTGATAGGGATAGTAATCATGGGTAAGCGGGTGGGGCCACAAAACCAGCATCAGGTATTTGCCCCATGTAAACAGGATGGTGGCAAATTTTTCTGTACTCTCAGCATATAAAAAGGGATTATTGAGCAGTTCCTTTGATTCCACCGGGTTTTGTATGAATCCCAAAGCCTGGTATCGCAACAGAAAATACAAAACAAAGGCAGCCAGCATTGGGATAAGCACCCGGATGTATTTTTTTAATGGCTCGTTGTATCCAAAAAATATAGCAAGGGGCACTACAGCAAAAAAAGTTACCGCATTTTCTTTGGAGAGTAAGGCAAAAGCGAAAGCCAGAAAAATAAACAGCAGGTTATGAAACTTCTGGTTCTTGATGTAATTAATGGCGAAATATAGCGTTGCTAATGCTCCAAGCAGAGAAAGCAGTTCGTCGCGCCCTTTGATGTTGGCCACCACTTCGGTATGCAATGGATGACAGGCAAACAGGATGGTCGCGACAAAAGGAAGCGACAGGTACCAGGGGTTGTTGTCGTATTTTTCAAAAACACTTTTAAGAATTTTGAGGAGGAGCAGGCACAGCATGCCGTAGATGATAATATTAAAAAAATGTCCTGCAAAAGGACTTAACCCAAAAATCTGATATTCAGCAGCAAACATGGCCTGCGACATGGGACGGAACCTTCCTCCCGGAAGATATATGCTGGCCTGGTCGCCGAAAACGCCGTAGAATGCATTTTTTGTAAAAATTTCTTTGTAACCGGCCAATCCTTTTTTGGTCACCTTGTTGTCGGTGATTATCAGTCCGTCGTCCAATGCGAATCCGAAAAATAGCGTGTTCGCATATATCAATAAACTGATGAGAAGTATCACCAGGTATTGCAACTGTGTGGCGGAGAAATAGTTTTTTTTTCCGCCGGACTGCCTGGCTGTTCCTTTAGTTGTTTTTTCCTTGTTTTTGTGTAGTTGCTTTGTTTTTGCTTTCGGCATATTTGAAAGGATTATTCAAAATCGGGGTACAGCAAATATTTTTTTCGGATTTTTTTAAACTTTTCAATTTCATTTTGCCAGCTTTGCCGGATTTGCTCTTCGGAGGCATTATTAATAATCTGCTGTTTCATTTTGGCGGTTCCCGTCAGGGTGATGAAGAAACTATTAAAATACTCGGTTTTGTCTTTCAGCATTTTGTATGTTTCCAGAAGAGGGAACAAATACAGTTTGCCATAACCTTTGATGAAATTGTCAGCATAGCTGTGAAAATCATAACCGTGACAAATTTTTCCCTCGTGCGGCGGATTTTTCGACATACCCGGGATGCTTCGCGGTGTGAAAGAAAAACCTGTACTGTCGAGCAGCGGGTTGCCAATTATCTCAAAAGGGCGTTCGGTTCCCCTCCCTACGCTGATGCACGTGCCCTCGAAAAGGCAAAACGAAGGGTACAGATAAATGGATTCCATGCTGGGCAGGTTGGGCGAAGGTTTCACCGGGAGCTGGTAAAAATCAGAGTGCCGGTAGGTGTCAATAAGCACATATTTCATAGCGCATCGCACACTGTCTTTCAGCCATTTTTCGCCGTTAATCATAAGGGCATATTCGGCAAGCGTCATCCCGTGGACAATAGGAACAGGGTGCATACCTACAAAGGATGAAAAATCTTTCTCCAGCACAGGCCCGTCAACATAATAGCCATTGGGATTGGGCCGGTCGAGCACCAGGAAGAGTTTTTTGTTTTCTGCACAGGCTTCCATCACATAGTGCATGGTGGAAATGTAGGTATAAAAACGGACACCAACATCCTGTATGTCGAAAACCACAACATCCACATCGTCGAGGTCTTTGGCTTTGGGTTTTTTATTGCTGTCATATAATGAAACCACGGGCAGCCCCGTTTTTTTATCCACAGTATTTCCTACGGTTTCGCCGGCTTCGGCATCACCACGGAAACCGTGCTCGGGGCACAAAACTTTTTTTACATCAAACCCTGCATGAACCAGCGAATCAACAAGGTGGACATTTTTTATCATGGAAGTCTGGTTGGCTACAACAGCAATTCTTTTGTCTTTGAGCCAGGGAAAATATACTTCTGTTCGTTCGGCGCCCACCCTGATATCACCAGGATAAATATCAACCCCATTAATTTCGTTGATAAAATTCTGTCCGGTACACGAAGAAGTGCAAACACTTAAAAGAAATAAAAAAGAGAACCAATTAAAAATCCTCATATCCGGGTACCCTGTTTGTTTTTTGTCTTCAAGCCTTAGCAGTAAATGAATAAGGCAATAATAATTATAGAACTTATTGCAGTTTTAAATACTTTTGCAAAATAATAAAATTTTCAGTTTGAACACCGAATTATTTATTGCCCGTCGCATCATTTCCAGGAACAAGGCAAATTTTTCCCGGCCCATTGTTCGCATAGGCATATTGAGCATTGCTTTGGGGGTGGCTGTGATGATTGTGGCTGTTGCAATTGTTACCGGGTTTCAGAAAGAGATCCGAAATAAGGTAATTGGTTTTGGCGGCCATATCGTGATTTCAAGCTATGATGAGAATGTGTCG
Source organism: Bacteroidales bacterium (assembly GCA_018004645.1). Taxonomy (GTDB): domain Bacteria; phylum Bacteroidota; class Bacteroidia; order Bacteroidales; family CAIWKO01; genus CAIWKO01. Next base: position 1,575 of record JAGNBV010000062.1, on the reverse strand, counting down.
ATGGAATCTTCGCCGGTCAGCACAAACCAGGCTTTTTACCCATCTCTTGAACAGGAAGACGGAGTACGCCATATTCAGGTTTTTGGCACCAAGGCAGGCATAATAAAAACTGACGAAGATATACAGGGCGTAGTGTTGAAAGGGGTAGGCAGCGATTTCGACTGGTCTTTTTTTAGCGACAAAATTATCAGGGGGACGGCAATTCAGGTGAGCGACACTGGCAAAACCAACGATATACTGGTGTCGGAGAATTTATCGCTGAAGTTGAAATTAGATACAGGACAGTCGCTGCTGATGTATTTTATCAACCAGGAGCAAGCTCAGCCTAGTGTGCGCAAGTTTCGTATTTCGGGAATATACAACACCGGACTGGAAGAATTTGACAAGGTTTATGTGCTGGGAGATATTAAGCATATTCAGCGGCTCAACAACTGGGACTCTACGCAGGTAGGAGGGTTTGAAGTTCTTATTGACGATTTCAGCGAACTGGACAAGATCACCGAATCGGTGTATAACAGGATTGGCTACGACCTTAACTGTAAAAGTATTAAGGAGATGTATCCACAGATATTCGACTGGCTTGATTTTCAGGATGTGAATGTTACCATCATCATTGTAATGATGGTGATTGTGGCTGCTATCAATATGATTTCTGCCCTGCTCATTCTGATTATCGAGAAAACAACCCTGATAGGCATTTTAAAAGCCCTGGGCATGCGAAACTGGAGCATCCGGAAGATATTTCTGTACAACGCCACTTATTTGATTTTCCGCGGACTTGTCTGGGGTAACATCATCGCTTTGGCGCTTTGTTTTGTACAGAAATTTTTTGGTGTCATCAAACTTGACCCTGCATCGTACTATGTTACGGAGGTGCCTATCAATCTTGATATGCTGAATATACTGCTGATCAATTTCGGGACCATTGCAGTTTGTGTTCTGGTGCTGATCATTCCGACATATGTTGTTACCCGCATCAGTCCGGTGAAGGCTATAAGGTTTAGTTGATTTAATATTGCTTTGGTCATATACTGCTATTCATTCGGAAAAAATCACCAGTATACATTGAATAGTTTTGAAAAAATATTATGTTTGTATAAACAATTATGATTCACCCCGGCGGCCCGGGTCTTTAAATTCTGCAAATCTATAGCCTGTAATCTGAAATATTATGCCTTATAAACAAACCCCCACCGAAAAAATTTATTACACCATTGGTGAAGTGGCCAAAATGTTTGATGTGAACACATCGCTGATACGTTTCTGGGAAAAGGAGTTTGATATCATCAAACCATTTCGCAACAAAAAAGGGAACCGTTTATTTACAAAGGCCGATGTGGATAATTTTTACATCATTTACCACCTGGTGAAAGAACGTGGCTTTACCTTGCAGGGAGCCAAAGACAAGATGAAAGAGAACAAAGTGGATACTATCAACAATGTGGAGGTGGTGGCATCGCTGAATAAGATCAGGGATTTCCTGCTCGAACTGAAAGAGGAGTTGGATTGATATAACGCAAAATGGGAAAGAGAATTTTTTAAAAAATCCAGGTAAAAAAAACAGGGCAAATTCAT
>JAGNBV010000182.1 GCA_018004645.1 Bacteroidales bacterium | reverse complement strand
ATGATTTTATAATCATCGACAACCCGCCCGTAGGACTGGTTACCGATGGCATTAAAGCCTTGTCGATTGCCGATTATCCTTTATATGTCATCAAGGCTAATTATTCAAAAAAATACTACATCCTCGACCTGGAACGTATGGTGGAAGATAGTAAGATTAAAAAAATATCCATCGTTTTAAATGCAGCTGAACCCGTCAACAATACTTACAAATACGGTAAAAAATACGGCTCGAAAAACAGAGGCTACGGTTACGGTTATGGTTATGGTTACGGCTATGGCTATGGTTACGGCTATGGTTATGGTATGGAAGACGAAAGCCAGATAGCAAAAAAACATAAACGTAAGAAAAGTATGTTTAGCAGGATTCTCGGTTTTTTTAAAGTTAAAAAATAATTTTACGTGAAAAAGATACCTACCAATATTCCCGGTGTTCTTGTGATTCAGCCAGATGTTTTTGAAGACAAAAGAGGTTATTTTTTCGAATCATTTAACAGGGAGAAGTTTGCAGACCTTGACATACAGTACGAATTTGTTCAGGATAATGAATCCCTGTCTGCCAAAGATGTGCTTCGTGGATTGCATTTTCAGAAACCTCCTTTCGAACAGGGAAAGCTGGTGCGGGTAATCAAAGGCGCCGTGCTGGATGTGGCAGTGGATATCCGCCAGGGATCTCCTTTCTACGGAAAATGGGTGGCGCAGGAACTTACCGAACAAAACAAGCTTATGTTGTGGATTCCTCCTGGATTTGCACACGGTTTTGTGACCCTTGCCGAACAGACCATTTTTTCTTATAAATGTACCGGTTTTTATAATAAAAATTCAGAAGGCGTTATTGCCTGGAACGACCCGGATATCAATATTCATTGGTTGTGCGAAAAGCCCGTTCTCTCCGAACGTGATAAAATGGGGGTGGCCTTCAAGGATTTCGTTTCTCCATTTATTTACAAATGAAAATATTAGTATTTTTGCAGGCTAAAATATTCTGTTTTGAAAACTAGTGAGCTTTATTTAGTATTAGCCTATTTCTTCTTTTTTATTGTGGTGCTCATTTTCTCTTTGCTGATCAATAAAATTCTTCTAAAATTTTCGGGAAATCTGGGCGTCCGGGGAAATATTCAATGTCAGGTGCGGTTTAATAGCCAGTCCAAGCCTTCTTTCGGAGGAATTTCATTTTTTATTATCTTTTTACTTTCAATAACTGCACTTGCTTTTGTTTTTAGCGAGAATAACCTCCTGTTGAATTTTAAATTGTTGGGCATTATCGTGGCCACGACACTGGGTTTTGCGATGGGGCTTTTTGATGACGCCTACAACACCCGGGTTCCAATAAAACTTCTTTCCCAGATATGTTGCGGAGTAATTTTGATAGTTTCCGGAACTTATATATCCGTTTTTGAATCAAATACCCTGAATTATATTTTAACGATACTTTGGGTCGTCGGCCTTATGAATTCTATCAACATGCTCGACAATATGGATGCGGTTGCCACCCTCGTTTCAATTTTTATTTTACTCGGCATTTTTATTCAGAATATTTTAGCGCATGGCTTGTCAACCAACCTGAATATTGTTATCCTGGGTATTATTTCTTCCCTGATAGGGTTCCTGGTTTATAACTGGCCTCCCTCCAAAATGTATATGGGCGACACCGGAAGCCAGTTTTTGGGCGTAGTGCTGGCTACATTTAGTATTATTTTTATCTGGGACTTTAAAGAATATAACCTCGACGAAATCCCGACAAAACAAATTTGCGCTGTTTTGATGTTTTTCGCCCTGCCTATTATTGATACAGCTACCGTTTCCATAAAAAGAATACTCAAAGGCAAATCGCCTTTCATCGGCGGTAAGGATCATACAACACACCATCTGGCATATTTAGGACTATCAGAAAAAAAAGTGGCAGTGGTCATTGCCGTACTTTCTGCCATATCCGTGACCCTCGGAATAATTTGCCTGAACATACACCAATGGACTCATGGTTATACCGCCATTTTTGTAGCGTATTTCCTGATTCTATTCACGGTGCTTTTCACTATTGCCAATATTAACAAAGATAAAAGCAACCCTACAGACAGCCAGGTTAATGGGGAGGTAAAATAACATGAAGAGGATAATCTTTGTTTTTATCATTTTACTTTGTATTGTTCTGGCAGGAGAGTTTTTTATCTTTTCAAAAAAAAATACCCTCAATAATGTCTCTGACGACAGGTATTTCGGTGCAGGAAAAAGATTTTACAAAATATTCAACGTTAAGATTCCCGGACAACTTGTTTTTGCAGGAGAAGAAGTTCCCCTCGACAAGTTTTATGTGCGCGAGGGACTTGATCGTGAATTGCTTGTTAATTCATATTGGCAGTCTAACACATTATTGTTATTGAAAAGGTCATTTCGTTATTTTCCTGTTATGGATTCGGTGCTGCGTGCCAATAAGGTGCCGGGGGATTTTAAATTCCTTGCACTGATAGAAAGTGGATTGGAAAATGTTGTTTCTCCTGCAGGTGCCGCGGGGTACTGGCAATTTTTGAAAGCTACCGGCCTGAGCTATGGGCTTGAAATCAATCAGGAGGTTGACGAACGCTGTAATCTGGAAAAATCTACTGCTGCGGCCTGCCTGTATCTGAAAAAGGCCTATAATAAATATCAAAACTGGACTTTGGCCGCCGCATCGTACAACATGGGCATGGCCGGGTTAGACGCTGTCCTCAAAGATCAGAAATGCGATAACTACTATGATTTGTTCCTGAATAAAGAAACACAGCGTTATGTTTATCGCATACTTGCACTAAAACTGATTTACCAGACACCGGTATATTATGGTTTTTATCTGCGGCATATCGACATGTATCCCGCCATACCCGCGTACTCGGTGAACATTGATTCGGCTGTGGCCAATTGGCCCGATTTTGCGATACAGCACAATACCAATTACCGGACATTGAAAGAACTCAATCCCTGGATAATAAAATATACCCTCACCAACAAGGAAAATAAAAAATACAAAGTATGGCTTCCCAAACCGGGATTTGACAAATACTCTATGTTGTTTTCCCAGGCTTCTGATGATGGCACCTTGTTTAATGATACGCTAAAGGTGGACCAGATCAGATAATTTTTTTTGTCAATGCCGGAACTTTTGCAAAATATTGATCAGGAAGAACAACTCGTATTTGAGGATGAATCTCAACTGAAAATTTACGGGGCCAGGGTACACAATCTGCGAAACATTGATCTTGTGATACCGCGCAACAAGCTGGTGGTAATCACAGGCCTTAGTGGCAGTGGAAAGTCATCATTGGCGTTCGATACCATTTATGCCGAAGGACAAAGACGCTATCTTGAAACATTTTCGAATTATGTCAGGCAATTTATTGGTAATATTGAAAGACCTGATGTGGATAAAATCACCGGATTGTGCCCGGTAATTTCCATCGAACAAAAATCCTCGAACAAAAACCCGCGTTCTACGGTGGGCACCATCACCGAAATATACGACTTTTTGCGGCTTCTGTTTGCCAGAACCTCAGATGCATACTCTTATGTTACCGGTGAGAAAATGGTGCGCTATACCGAACAACAGATTTTGGACCTCATCTCGCAGAAATTTCAGAAAAAAAATATCAGTATTCTTGCGCCAAAAATCAAGGGCCGAAAAGGACACTACCGTGAACTGTTTGAACAAATCCGTAAACTGGGTTTTTTAAAAGTACGCGTTGACGGCGCTATCCGTGAAATTAATCATGGAATGCAACTCGACCGTTACAAAATGCACGACATTGAAATTGTTGTCGATACAATCGTTATTTCCGA
>JAGNBV010000181.1 GCA_018004645.1 Bacteroidales bacterium | reverse complement strand
TTATTATTTAAATTTAGGCACAAATATAATAATTTCACAATTCAGGGTGCAGTTTTTTTTGACCTTATTTGTTTCAAAACAATTTTGCACATTATTCAGAATGGTTATCTTTGCATCATATAATTTGCTCACTTTATACATCAATTAATGGAGAAAATCAGGCTTGATGTTGTTGGAATAACCAAAAGTCAAACACAGTCAGGTGCTTTTGCGGTAATCCTCGAAGATACTATCGGAAAAAGACGGTTGCCTATTCTTATTGGTTATAGTGAAGCCCAGTCTATTGCCATAGCACTCGAAAATATTAAACCACCCCGCCCGCTGACACACGACCTTTTTAAATCGTTTTGTGATTCCTTCAACGTTAAAATTATTGAAGTCATTATTTCGAAATTATCCGAAGGTGTTTTTTATTCAAAACTCATCTGCCACGACGGCATAAGGCAAGTGGAGATCGACTCCCGTACCTCCGATGCCATCGCGCTGGCTCTGCGTTTCGATTGCAGGATTTTTACCTACAAGCCGGTGATGGAAGCCGCACACAACATCGAAGGCGATGAAGATGAAAAAGAACGGGAAGAAAAAGATACGCCGCGTACTGAAAACAAAACCGACGAAGAGTTGCCGGATGAAGACCGCGCTACGGAATTTGAAAAATATTCCTTAAACGAATTAAATGAAATGATGAAGGAAGCTATTGCCAACGAAGACTATGAGCGAGCTTCGAGAATCCGCGATGAAATTAATAAACGTAAATAATCTTTTACAATTTTCTAACTAAAACCACATACATATGTATTTGAAACAGCGCTTAATTGCTATGAACTTTTTACAGTTTTTTATTTGGGGTTCGTGGCTTATCTCTATCGGACGATTTTGGTTTGATTACAACAAATGGTCCAGCTCCGAATTCGGAATTATTTTCTCCACTATGGGCATTGCTTCTCTTTTTATGCCGGCCATCGCAGGTATTATCGCCGACAGGTGGGTTAATGCAGAACGGCTCTATGGCATCTTCCATCTTTGCGGAGCCATTGTGCTTTTTATTTTGCCCAACATAACCAGCCCCACATCCTTTTTCTGGATCATGCTGCTCAATATGATTTTTTATATGCCCACTATAGCCTTAGCGATAACCGTGTGCTATTCTTCTATGAAAAACGCAGGAATGGACATCATCAAAGATTATCCGCCAATTCGTGTTTTCGGAACTATAGGGTTTATCGTGGCCTTATGGATTATCAATATACTGCACTGGGGCGCTACTCCCAATCAGTTTTATCTTGCTTCCGTTGCATCATTTCTGCTGGGTGTTTATGCTTTCACCATGCCCAAATGTCCGCCGCTTGGAAGGGGACACCAAACAACATTTGTCAGTGCACTGGGGTTAAATGCTTTTAAACTTTTTAAAAGCTATAAAATGGCGTTGTTTTTCATTTTCTCCATGTTGTTAGGAGCCGCGCTGCAACTTACCAACGCCTATGGTGATACCTATATTGCCGATTTTGCCAAAGACCCTGCCTATAAAGAGCAAGAGCCGTGGGCTGTAAAATATTCCGAAATTATTATGTCCATCTCGCAAATATCCGAAACGCTGTTTATCCTTGCCATACCCTTTTTCCTCCGGAAATTTGGAATTAAGAAAGTGATGCTCATGAGTATGGTTGCCTGGGTGCTTCGCTTTGGTTTGTTTGGCTTTGGCACGCCGGAAGGCTGGGGCCTGATCCTGATTATTCTGTCGTGTATCATTTACGGTATGGCCTTCGATTTTTTCAATATTTCCGGATCACTTTATGTGGAAACACAGAGCGATCCAAAAATTCGTGCCAGCGCCCAGGGGCTTTTCATGATGATGACCAATGGCATAGGTGCTGTGGCTGGCAGCTTATTGGCGGGATTTATCATTCAGGAGTATTTTACGCCCGACGGGGTAAACAAAGACTGGCCGGGAATATGGTTTACTTTTGCCGCTTATGCTTTGGTGGTAGCCGTGTTGTTTGCTGTATTATTTAAACATAAACACGACCCAAAAGCCATGCAGGCAATAAAACATTGACGGCTAATAGCGTTACCGACGGATAAATTTACAAAGAATTGAACTCCGTTATTACAGACAGTTGTTGTAAAATTATATCATAAAGAAATGTCAGTAAAAATCGGAATAAACGGGTTTGGCAGAATAGGAAAGCTGGTTTTCAGACAGCTTCAGGAGAAACCCGAAATAGAAATTGTGGGCATTAACGACCCCGCCGAAATTACCGTGCTTACCCACCTGTTGAAATACGATTCGGCACATGGCCGTTTTACCGGAACAGTGGAGATTTCGGGCAGCCACCTTATTGTCAACGGTAAGCCCATACAGGTCTATCACGAACGAATACCTGCCAACATACCCCGCACTATGCACGGGGCCGATATCGTAATCGAAGCCTCCGGATTGTTTACCACACGCGAAAAACTTTCGCAGCACCTGAGCTCCGGAGCAAGAAAAGTGATTCTTACCTGTCCTCCCCAGGATGTGCTCGACAAAACCATAATTATCGGTATAAACCAAAACACTCTCGCCGCCGCCGACTGTCTGGTGTCCAATGCTTCCTGTACGGCTAACTGCGCCGCACCCTTGCTGCGTATTCTTCACGAAAACTTTGGTATCGAAAAAGTTTTTATGAATACTGTGCACCCGGCTACAAACAACCAGCGGCTTATTGACGCACCCCATACCGACCTCCGGCGGTCACGCACAGCTCTCAATAATATCATTCCCACCACCTCCAGCGCTATTCCCGTGATAAAAAGTGTTATGCCTTTCCTTAACGATTGTTTCGATGGCCTGGCCACGCGGGTTCCTGTGGACGATGGCTCATTGATGGAATTAACGGCTGTGGTCAGGAAAAATACTAATATCCAGGAGGTAAACAATGCTTTTCTAGCGGCCTCTGAAGATTACTTGAAAGGAATTGTGGAATACACCAGCGATCCCATTGTTTCAAGCGATATCATTGGTAATTCACATTCAGCAATATTCGACAGCCGCGCCACCAAAGTGCTCAGTCAAAACTTTATCCAGATCATTGGTTGGTATGATAATGAATACGGTTATTCGAGCCGGGTGGTGGACCTGATTGGTATTATGAAAAATCTCCTGTAGAACATTTAAGTCTATATCCATTGACGACCAACAACTACAACGAAACACTGCTGATCCGCGGATTTCTTGATTCCGCCGGCAAATTCGGTAGCCGGCCAGCCCTGGATATTGATAACAGCCAGACTACCTATGACGAATTGTTGCTGATTGCCGGAAAGATAGCCACACTCATCGCTGCCAATACGCAACCTTCACAAGATTTTGTCGGCGTACTTGCCGATCGCAGCATGGCGGCATATAGCGGCATACTGGGCACCCTGCTGGCAGGAAAGGCCTATGTGCCTCTTAACCATAAATTTCCCACGGAACGCACAGCGTATATGACCGGTTTCGCGGGTGTGGATACTTATATTGTCGGCCAGGAATGTTATGAGTATTTTGTTTCGTTGCTTTCAAAAATACCTCAAAAAATAACGGCTATATTTCCCGAAACGGTGAATTTGCAGACTTTGCGGGAAGAATACCCTCAGCATACTTTTTATGATAGCAATGATGTTCACGCTGTTCAAAAAAATAGTATTCATGAGGGCGGGACAACCGATGGTACGGCTTATTTGCTATTTACCTCCGGAAGTACCGGAAAACCTAAAGCGGTGCCTATTTCCAACAGGAATGCAACGGCCTATATCGATTATATGTTCGGGCTTTTTGAATTTAACCATG
>JAGNBV010000180.1 GCA_018004645.1 Bacteroidales bacterium | reverse complement strand
AGCAGAAATAGCATTAAAGGAGAGCGAAACCAGATTTCGTTCAACATTTGAAGGCGCACCCATCGGCATGTGCCTGAATCTTACCGATGGTAAATTTTTCGAAGCAAATAATGCCTTCTGCCGAATGATTGGATATAGTACAGAAGAACTCCGGTCACGCAATTTCTTTGATATTACACACCCAGATGATATTGAAATCTCAAAACAATTCATCAGCGACATACTCCAACTTGAGGGCGGCGACTCTAAATCCATTGAAAAAAGATACTTAAAAAAAGACGGTTCCTTAATCTGGGTTATTACCTCGGTATCTTTATACCGGGATACCAATGATAACCCCAAATATTTTATTGTCCAGATATTGGATATTACTGAACAAAAACTGACTGAACAAAAACTTATCGAAGCCAAAAACCAATTAGAGGTAGTGTTCAACAATGGCCCCGACGCTATCCTTTTAACGCGTATTGAAGATGGCCATTACATTGATTCAAACAAAACCTTTACGCGGTACACCGGTTATACCCCCGACGACCTCAGGGGCAAATCCACCCTCGACATTGACATTTGGGGTAATCCTGACGACAGAAACCGAATGATTAAAGAAGTGAAAGAAAAAGGGTTCTGCCATAATTTTGAGCTGGAAATCAAAAACAAAGACAGGACTACCAGAGTCATTGAAATGTCGGCAGAAGTAATCCTTATCAAAGGGAAGCCACACCTGCTGACCATTTCCAGAGATATTGCCGAGCGAAAAAAAATGGAAGAACTGCTTAAGAAGCAAAACGAAGAGCTCCATGAACTGGTATCCACCAAAGACCGGTTTTTCTCTATCATTGCCCACGATTTGAAAGACCCTCACAATGCCATTCTTGGCTTTTCGGAAATCCTTGCAGGAAGTTATGATATCCTATCCGATCAGGACAGAAAAAATTATATCGTAAACATTTTACATTCTTCACAAAATCTGTCGCGACTGTTGAGAAACCTGCTCGAATGGGCCAATTCGCAAACCGGCAGGATGATTTACAAACCCGAAAGCATCAATGTCTCGGCCGTGGTGCAGGAAACTATGGACATCCTGCTATATCAGGCAAAAATAAAGCAAATCAGGCTCATACCCGATATAAGCTCCTCCCATGAGGTATTTGCCGATCCAAACATGGTGCGAACCATATTGCGCAACCTGGTATCCAACGCCATCAAATACACCCACAGAAACGGATTTGTTAAAATAAGCACTTCCTCCGTAACAGATAAAAAACACAAAACAGATTTTCTCGAAATTTCAGTTATCGACAACGGAATAGGAATAAAAAAAGAAAATATTGACAAACTGTTCAAACTGGATCACAAAGTGAAAACCCTTGGCACCGAAGAAGAAATGGGCAGCGGCCTGGGTCTTATACTTTGTTATGAACTCGTCAGAAAAAACAATGGATATTTGAATATTAGCAGCGAAGAAAATGTTGGTACCACCGTAACATTTGCCCTGCCAAAAAAATAACAGTCAATGAAATTCGAATTTTCGGACAAAAACGCGCTCACCCAAATCGTTGAAGCTATCAGTAATCACTACTGCCAAGGCATGGTGATAGTGGATGAAGCAAGCAATACGGATAAACTCCCGGAAGAAATGAATGACCTTCCTGATCCGGTGAAACAATTTTTCAGAGAAAACGGAATAAGAATGTGCCGCCTGATGAATAGCCTTCCCAGCCCTTTTTTCATCAAAGACAGCAAGGCCAATTGGTTTTATGTCAACGAGCATTTTTGCAAATTTTTTAATGTAAATTCAAAAGATATTTTCGGGAAAAACAGTTTCTGTATTTTCCCGAAAAACCAGGCCGAACAATTCTTTCGGCAAGATATTGAGTTGTTGGAAAATGGCAAAGATTCACAGGTTGAAATCGTGGTCTATAATGCCGATGGCAGCAACCGAACTATTTTATCAAAAAAAACTCTTTTTCGCGACATCAACGACCAACCGTATATCGTAGGCCTGTTTCATGAAATAACAGGACTGAAAGATATTGAAACATCCATAAAACAGGAAAAAACAGAACTGGAAGCCAAGGTAAAGGAAAGAACTTCTTTACTGACAGCAACCATCGAAAAGATGCAGGAAGAAATTAACCAGCGAAAAAAAACCGAACAGGCATTAATACAGGAAGAAGATAAATTTCGAAATGTGATAGAACAAGCCACCGAAGGAATCTCGATAAACGACATTCACGGGAGAATTATCGAATGGAACAATGCTTTGGTGGAAATTACCGGTATTACAAAAGATCAGGCTTTGGGAAAATACCATTGGGATATCGAATACGAAATGATGACTCCGAAAAAAAAGACTAAAGAATTTTATGAAAAAATCAAACAAAACGCCCTGAACGCTTTTCAGGAAGATGCATTTCCTGAAAAATTTAAAAAAATAGAAGGAAAAATTTTGAGAAAAGATGGTGAAGAAAGGTACGTGGATTATTCCATTTTTCTTATTAAAACACAAAATGCTTCCTATATCAGCCGTGTTGTCCGTGATATAACCGGGCAAAAAAAGTTTATGCAGGCACTGCAACGGTCCGAAGCACAGTACAGGGCTTTATTTGAGCACTCCAGTGTAGCCATTCTGATTATTAATCCGGAAAACTACAAAATAATGGCCGCCAATCAAAAAGCCGCCGAGACCTATGGATACACAATAGACGACTTTTTTGAAATGCCTTTGGAACAAATTACCCGGGAAATTGATCTGGACAAACAACAGATAGAAAACATAAAAAACCATATTGTTACCAAAGATTTCAATACCATCCACCTGAACAGAAAAGGCGAAGAAATACACATGCTGGTTGATGGCTCAACAGTAGAATACGGAGGAATTCCCGCCGTCATGAACTTCAATCGCAACATTACCGAAATAAAACGCCTGGAAAAAGCCAGAGAAACCGTTTATAAAATTTCGCAGCTGACCCACACTGTTGACAATATGTACGATATGTATAAATCCATACATAAAATCATCAACGAAATCCTTCCGGCCAGAAACTTCTACATTGCTCTTTATGACGATGCCTCTGACATTGTTTCTTTCCCTTATTTTGTGGATGAAAAAGACCCCTCCCCGAGCCCGCACCGTCTGAAACGGGGGCTCACCGAGTATGTGCTGCGACATGGCAAGCCCGTGCTCACCACCTCCGAACTCCTGAAACAACTGGAACTTTCCGGTGAAATTGAACTCATTGGCGCCTATTCGGAAACCTGGATGGGTGTGCCCCTCATCACTCATAATAAAGTCATTGGCGTAGTTGCCGTACAAAGCTATTCGACAGCAATTCAGTTTACCGAGAACGAAAAAAACCTGCTGGTGTATGTTTCGGAACAGATAGCTCAGCAGATTTATAAAAAGCAGGCTGAAGAAGAAATCCTCAGGGGAAAGGCAAAAGCCGAAGAATCCGACCGCCTTAGAACCTCTCTGATCACCAATATGAATCACGATTTGCGCACCCCGATGACAGGCATCCTTGGCTTCGCATCATTACTTAAAAACAGGATAAAAGACAACGAAACACTGTCGATGGTTGATACCATTATCGAATCGGGCAACAAACTGATGTCTATCATCAATTCCATACTGCAATTATCGCAACTCGAAGCCGGAAACAAACAAATCACTCTCATTACCAGCGAGGTAAACAAGTACGTCGAAATGCCCCTTGGACAACTTGAAATAAAAGCCCGGCAAAAAAACCTCTCCATTGTCAGGCAGTATGAGGATGATATTGTTGCCGTTTTCAATGAGAGCTATCTCATACAATC
>JAGNBV010000179.1 GCA_018004645.1 Bacteroidales bacterium | reverse complement strand
TATGGCTGGGGTGCATCTGCTGTAATTTTGGGTGCGTTGTTTAAAATTAACCACTATCCGGGAGCCGACATCATGCTGGTATTGGGGATGGGTTGCGAAGCGGCCATCTTCTTTTTCTCGGCTTTCGAACCCTTACACGTTGAATACGACTGGTCCTTAGTATATCCGGAACTGGCAGGTATGGAAGATCTTGATTCCAAAACAGTAACCGGAGGCAAATCAAAAAGTCTGACACAGGAATTAGATAAGATGCTTGAAGAAGCAAAGATAGGCCCGGCATTAATCAGCAGTTTAGGCGAAGGCATGAAAAACCTGAGCGAAAACGCTAACAGATTGTCAGGTGTTGCTGACGCTGCAGTGGCTACCGATGGCTACGTGGCCAACCTGAACAATGCGGCAGGCTCTGTTAAAACTTTGACAGAAGTCTATAACAAAACAGCCACAGTGCTTGAAAATGGCAGCAATTCGGCCGGCGAATTTGTGAATAGCGTTAAGTCGGCTACCGCATCTGCAAACAACCTGAGTGGTGCTTATGGCTCAGTGGCAGAAAACCTTCAGAAAGACGCCAACGCTACCGAAATGTATGTTAACAGCATTAAAAAGGCTACCGAGTCTGCTCACAGCCTGGCTGATAAATATACCAAATCCTGCGAATCCCTTACCAAATCTGCTGAAGCTATTGATTTCTCAGCAGTTGACGGCAAATCGTATGGCGAACAAGTGCAACGGATGTCAAAAAATTTATCAGAACTCAACACCATCTATGAACTTCAGTTGAAGAGTACTTCTGACCAACTTGTGAAAACTGATAAAATGCAGGAAACTATTGCAACATTTCTCGCTAATCTTAATGAATCCGTTGAAGGTACTGCAAAATATAAAGAACAAGTCAACTCGCTGGCTAAAAATATTGCTGCCCTTAACCAGGTTTATGGAAATATGCTTTCTGCAATGACAATTAAACAAGGTTAATTATTTTCAAGTTAAACAAATAAATAGGAGCATATTATGGGTGCAACAAATTGTCCGGAAACCCCGAGACAGCGAATGATTCAGATGATGTATCTTGTTTTGACGGCTATGCTGGCTCTTAACGTGTCAAAAGAAATTCTGAATGCATACCTTATCGTCAACGAGAGCATGGAGAAAACCAACACCAACTTTACAAAAAAGGTGGAATCTACCTATGCCATGTTTGATAAACAAATGGAGATTAATAAGGCAAAGGTGTTGCCTTATTATGAAAAGGCCGGAAAAGCAAAAAAAATGTCTGCAGATTTGGTTGCCTATATCGAACAAATGAAACTAGAAGTGATGGCCGCTGAATCCCGCATGACTATTGATGAAGTAAAAGCTGCAGATTTCAAAACACTGAAAGGCCTTGATAAATGGTCGGAAGTTACCAGGTATTTTATCGGCAGCAGCGAAAGAGGCGAGGGAGCCAAAGCTTCGGAGTTGAAAAACAAACTTACCGAATACAAAACCTCCATGTTAAACCTTATTGATGAAAAATACCGCAAGGGTATGCGCATAGGTTTTGACTTTACAGGTCCTTTCTATAGCAATAACGGCAGGGAACAAACCTGGGAAATGCATAATTTTTATAACACCATTATGGCAGCCGACATTGTTATTTTGAACAAGTTGATTGCCGAAGTCAGAAATGCAGAATTCGATGTGGTAAACCAACTGCTGGCTTCTGTATCGTTAGAAGATTTCAAATTTGATAAAATCGGTGCAAAAGTAGTGGCAAAAAGTAATTATGTGCTTACCGGAGAAAACTTCGAAGCTGATATTTTTGTTGCCGCTTATGATACCAAACAAACACCTGTTATTATTGTGGGTAGCGGCGTTGACACTAATACTTTAGTGGTAAGTGGTTCCCAGCAAACGGTGGAAGGTGTGGAAGGTGTCGGAAAACTCAAACTGCCTGCCGGCGGCCCCGGTGTTAAGCAGTTTGGCGGTGTCATCAAGGTAAAAGGTGCCGATGGAGTAGAAAAATCTTATCCATTTAATAGCGAATACGTGGTGGGTACACCATCAGCCACTATTTCACCTGTAAAAATGAATGTGTTTTATATCGGACTGGATAACCCGGTTTCCATTTCAGTGCCTGGTGCCTCAAACGAACAGGTAACGGCAACTATTTCAGGCGGCGGTGGATCCATTGTGCGCTCTAACGGAAAAGATTACAATTATATTGTAAAAGTTGCGACACAAGGAGAAGCTACCGTAAACGTGAGTGCAAAAATGGGTCAGACATCCAGAACAATGGGATCAATGAAATTCAGGGTAAAACGCGTTCCCAACCCGGTTCCTTATGTTGGTAATGTAAACAGCGGATTAATTCCAAAAGGTACCCTGCTTGCTGCTGGTGGTGTTATCCCGAGAATGGACGGCTTTGAATTTGAAGCATATTTTCAGATAACCGGTTTTACCTTAACCATGAAAAAAGGTCCGGACCTGATCGAGTTGCGTTCAAGTAGTGCCAAATTCACACCGCAAATGGTTACTATGCTTAATGGTGCTTCAAAAGGACAAAAGGTATATATTGAAGATATAAAAGCCAGAGGACCTGATGGTACAAACCGTTCTTTGAGTTCCATAGCTTTAAAAATTAATTAACCCTTTTATTGGAGGTAATTATTATGAAAAAAATTATTGGCATCGTATTACTGACTGCATTCCTGCTTCCGATGCAGCATAAGGTGTTCTCGCAAAATATCGGCACACCGCCATTGGATGGTGTTTATTATAAATTAAATACGCCGAACAGAGAACCCATACCCTATACTTCATTGCGCGAAGCCGATGTCATGTGGTCAAAACGCATTTGGCGTGTTATTGACCTGAGGCAAAAAATTAACCTCCCGATGTATTATCCCACCACGGACCAGCAGGGAAGAAAAAGTTTGATGAAGATCATTTATGATGCGGTAAAAGAAAACACCATAACTGCTTACACCACCGATAATGAAGAGTTTCTCGTTCCCCTGACTCCTGCGGAAATCAAACGGAGTCTTGACAAGGAGGACACCATGACCATGACCAGGCTGGAACCGCCTTATGAACAATACGATAGCGTAATCTCAAACCCCTTCAGCACTCAGGACGTTTATTTGTTCAGGGTAAAAGAAGATTGGTTTTTCGACAAACAGCGCTCGGTGATGGATGTCCGCATTATTGGTATATGTCCTTATATGGAAGTATTCGATGAATTTGGCGAACCCAAAGGTTTTAAACCACTGTTTTGGATATATTTCCCCGAATGCCGGAAATTATTTGCTAACAATGAGGTTTATAACAAATGGAACGATGCCGAAAGAAGAACCTATGAAGACATTTTCTTCAAACGCTTGTTTTCCAGTTACATTTATAAGGAAAGCAATGTGTACGACCGAATGATTTATGATTATACCACTCCTATGGATGGCCTGCTCGAAGCAGAAAGAATCAAAGAGGAACTGTTCGTAAAGGAACACGACCTTTGGGAATATTGAGAAAAAAACCCCGGCAAAACGCCGGGGTTTTTTTATATTTGTGAAAATTCTTTCTGATGGTACACGATTTCTGGGATACCCCTGTAGAATTTTGCAAGGGCGTTGGTCCTGCCCGTTCAGAACTCCTCAAAAAGGAGCTGAATATTTTTACTATCGGGGATTTGCTGTTGCATTACCCTTTTCGCTATATTGATAAAACGGTATTTTACAAAGTAAACGATATCTCCGAAAACCTGCATTATGTCCAGGTCAAAGGCATTATACGCAGTGTGGCTATGGCCGGAACGGGAAGAAGTGCACGCCTGGTAGCCTGCCTGGCCGATGAAACCGGTGAG
>JAGNBV010000178.1 GCA_018004645.1 Bacteroidales bacterium | reverse complement strand
ATTCAGCCTCCTGAATGCTTTTCTTAACTTCTAAGAAAAATTCATCTTGTGCCCTTTCTGCATTACTGTCAAATAGCAGTCCTTGTTGACTTGCTTCATGTATTAAGTTATCTATGTTTATTCCAACCAGTATTCTAATTTCATCAGCTTTTTCCACAAATTTTCTGATTCTAAAGTATCCAGAAGCTCTGAAATAGCCAACTAAGGCATCAAAAAAATGAATATTCCTGTATTTAAAAATTCCTTCAATCTTACTGATTAAAGTATTATCTGCTTCGTTGGTAAAAAATTTACTACTCATAAAGTTTTCAATATTTCTTTAAGTCCATCTTTCAAAAATTTCAAGTCGCCAAGGTTACTTTCAATTACGGACTGTATAAATTCAATTTCAATTTCTTTTTCTGGTCTTTCTAATATTTCGGCAAGAATGGGAATCATCTCTTTTGTAGCAACTCTTTCGTTTCTTTCAATTTTACTTAAAATCGAAGTGTCAATATCAAGTGCCGCTGCAACTTTTCTTAGTGGCAATTCTTTTTCTTCTCTTATCCTCCGTATGTACTCTCCAAATGATTTCATTTTGACATTATTGTTTTGACAAATTTATCAAAAGTACTAAAATTTTCAATATTAGCAATGGTGCGTCGGAAAAATGAAGGCTCTTTTGGCTGCGAAGCGGTCGCCCGTGTGTTGGGGCAGCCAAATGTGCCTGAATGTGGGCGGGGTTTCCTTGTTTTCTTGTCTTAATGCAGCAAAAATTCCTTTATAATTCTGTCGGCTGTCGGGTCTTTTTACAATGAACGCCAATAACACCTTTTATCTGATTCTTACCCTTATTTCCATTATAGTCGCCTTGTTGGGATTTGCCATCAGGGCTTATACTATTGGCACCACACCCAAAGGGACCTCGGGGCGCAACACCCGGGAGCAGGTAGCGGAATCACTGAATACCAAAGGTATCTATTCAACACTCAGGCATCCGTTGTATCTTGGCAACTACCTGATGTGGCTGGGCTTGCTCCTGTTTACCTTCAATGCTTATTACGTCATTATTATTTCATTGTTTTTCTGGCTTTATTACGAACGAATCATGTTTGCCGAAGAACGTTTTCTGGAAAGAAAATATGGCGAGGAATACCTCAAATGGTCGGCCGGGGTACCCGCTTTCATACCCGCCATCACTAAGTTTCAAAAAAACACCATCTCCTTTTCAGTCAAAAGCGTGTTACGCCGCGAATACTCAGGAGTGCTGGCCATGGCTGCAGGATATTTTTATATCGATCATCTCAGAAATTTTGCGGACCATCGCACCTTTGAACCTAATAGAATATCGACGTATGCATTGATAGCTTCCATTTTATTAGTGCTGATATTACGAACACTGAAACACAGCGGAAAATTAAACGAAACCGACAGGTCATAATATTCACATACTTTTTTTTATTAATATGTTGAAAAAGTAAGGTATTACCGGCGATTTATTTTTATTTTTGTATAAATACTTTAATGAAACGCTTAGTACTCATCCTCTTTGTACTCTTTGAGGTGTATGGTTTTGTGGTTTTTTGTCAGACAAGGCAAACCAATACCACCGGTTCTGACCTGGCGGCTGACGTGCCTTTCCGCATGAAAAAATTTGACACCAATAATCAAATAAGCAGTGTCCCGATCCATTTTTACGTTCATTCGTCAAGCTGTTTTACCTGTAACAACGAGTTGACCGATATCAAGGTGTGGTTGAAAAATGCTGATGAAACATCCTTTAACAATTTGCTTACTTTTGACACCTATTCCGTCCAGGCTTTTGACTCCTTATTGGTCTGCAGATCCCCAGAAGATGTTGCCTGGGGAATACAGGCATTTGATTCCAGCGGATACGAAAAAAACAGCCAATCAACCATCAGGTTTACCGCTGACCAAAACATCTTCGGGACACGCTTTGTAGATATCACTAAAGATTATTGGTATTTTACACTTAATATTCCGGCCGAAAAACTGAATTTGCTGGATGACATCTTCGACATAAAAGTCAATTTCTCGCTGAATATGGAATCCGACCAGCAGCAGTATTTCAGGGTTTTCAGGCAGTCCGGAGGCCTCCCGCATATACAGGACTGGTACCGGGGCGACATGCATTGTCACACCATATTTACCCAAAACGACGTGGAATATGGCCTTCCTTTGGAAGCCAGCAAATTAGCGGCAAAAAAAATTGGCCTGGATTGGATTACGGTAACAGACCACAGTTGCGATTACGACAATTACGGCCTTACTATGCAAAACAACTGGGACCGGCTTGGCACCACCGTGCAGAGCATCAACACCGCCGACTCCAGCTTTATTTTTATCAGAGCCATGGAAGCCAGCGTCAATAATTCCGACGACAAGGTGGTTCATTGTCTGTTATATCCTTCACCTGCCGACCCCTTTTGTTTCCATTATTTTCTCGACGGCGGAGGCGATATATCTTCCACCAGTTTTTCGGTTGTGCAGGCCTTGACCAATCTTACAGTGTATGATGGTTTTGCTTATGCGGCACACCCTTTTGCCGAAAACGATGAGCTAAGCTTTGCCATCGGCGGTGGCCTCTGGAATTTGCACGACCACCAGTTTCCTGCTAACGGCAGCGCTTTTCCGACCTTGGGTACGGTTAGCTGCAACGACCTCTCCGCTGCCAGCGACCTGTATAGCGCAGACAGCCTGTTTTTGTTCCAGAAAGGCCTTGCAGGCGCAGAAATATGGAATAACAGAACATCCATAAGCACCACCGATGATGAGAATAATCCATGGAATGTGGAATATTCTTCATCAGTAACACCGTTTGTGCCTATGGATTCCATGGATGCAAGACACCATTATTACCGCTTTATTCAGGGATTGGACATTACGGATTTTCTGCAGCAGAAATCGCTCAAAATAAAAAACACCTTCCCTACGGTAAAAAACTGGAAACATTTTATCGGGGCCGGCAGCGATGCCCATGGTTCCTTTAATTACTCCAACACCGAAATGACCTATGGTATCCTGGGAAATATCAACGATAACGCTACAGGTAAAATTTCCACGCTGGCATTTTGCCCCGACGGCATGGGCCATCACGGCAAAAATGTGCTGAAAGCGCTGAAAAATGGCAACACCATACTTTCCGACGGTCCCATAATAAACATCGGAATCAGTACCGACGGCAACGACAGCACCAACGAAATTTATATAGGGCAGGACACGGTGATGACCACACAGCAGCTGTCAAACTCGCGGCTGATAATTGATTCATATAACACTCCCGAATTTGGCGATATAACACAAATCACCCTCACAGGAATCACCGAGGACAGCATTTTTATATTCGACCTGCCCCTGGTTTCCCATCAGGTGTTCGACCTGCAAAGTATCCTGGGAAATTTATTCAGCTACATCCCCGACAACCAATATTTTATGATTCGGGCCTCCCTGCGAACAACAAAAGATTATGGAGTACTCGGCACCTTATACCGCCGGCCTTACGACAGATTTTTCAGTATCACCAACCCTATATGGATAAAAACCGCTATGCTTACCTCAGCGGACGACAACACAATGCCTGAAATAATCATAAGGCCGAACCCCGTATGTGACAGATTTTTGGTAAATTTGCCGGGTAATAAAAATTATTATGTGAAGATTTTTGACATGAATGGCCTGTTGCTGCTTGAAGAGCCATATTCCTCTGCAGGCGTTGATATAAGAAAGTTACCATCCGGCGTATATCTGGCAACCTTCCTCAATGATAAAAACATTTTCCGTAAAAAAATAATTGTCAGCAAATAGAAATTAAATCAAAAAATTATGAAAATCAAATTGGTCCCAACCAAAATCCTTATCAGCGCCCTGGTGTTTTTTATCATTTTCATTTCTTCCTGCACTATTGACG
>JAGNBV010000061.1 GCA_018004645.1 Bacteroidales bacterium | reverse complement strand
TGCATGGCTTAGGGAAACACTCTCAATTATCCCGGATTACAAGGTCAACCAACTGCACAGACTTCTGCCCGGGCAAAAATAGATCACTACGGCCTTATAAGAAAGATGCACTTTGCCGGTCGCTTACCGCAAATTTGGCTTGCAAGGCGGTCAAACTTTCATAAATAAAAACGGTTCTGACTAATCATCAGAACCGTTTTTTATGTATGGGAAGCGCCTGAAGGGCGGCACTTGCTCCGATTATTTTAGTAATAGAATATCCTGTTGTCGGTAATTTCAGTTTGTTTTTTGATGGCGTTGAACAATTCGCTTTGTCCGTATTGATCGCCTCTTACGCGCTGACGGAAATAGCTGGCCAGTTGCATCTGCATCATGTCGGGATTGATTTGTCCTGCTGCTTGTGAAATATCGTCAATCCATACCTGATACACGGCCATTTTTCCTTTGATGGGGGCAGAGAGGGTGTTTTTCTTTAAGGTAAAAATTGTACCTATGAGTTCGGGTTCGGGGCCAAATTTCGGGAAGTTATAGGCTGAAAAAGTGAGTGCGTTGACGGTATCTACAGGAGTTGACATTTTGGCGGCAATCTGATTGATATCTTTTGATGCACCTGCGGTCGCATTGATTTTTTGAATTATCTGGTCGGCTTTTTTCTCGCGTTTTACCAATGGTTCGATATAGGTTTTTACCTGATCCAGCGGAGCAATACCTTTTTCGCGTTTTTCAACCAGCATGGCCACTACGTATTTCCCTTCGCAATCATACACCTGTTCCGAAACCATTCCTTTTTCAGTTTCTTTATAAAAAGCCCACCGGATGATTTCCCGGGCAGAGGTAAGACCCGGAAGAGTATAGTCCATTTCTTTGACGAATTGTGCCTGTCTTTTGTTTAAGCCTTTATCGGCGATATTTTTATTAAATTGTTCGGTGTTGCGGCTTTCACCGGCAAAAGCGCTTGCATCTGCCAGATATTTGTTGAAAGTTTCGCTGCTGGCTTTGATGTCGTGCTGGAGTATGGCTACTTTCACTTTTTTCATCGAAGCTTTTTTATCGGCTACGTAAAGAAGGTGGTACCCCATAGTTGACTGGATGACTTTTATGTTGCCTACCGGCGAGTTATAGGCTGAATCGAAGAAAAACTTTGTTTCTACATTGCCATCAATAATCCATCCCAGATCACCGCCATCTTGTTTGGCTGTGGGGAAATCGGAATTGATACTTGCCAGTGTGGGGAAATTGTTTTTGTCGGCATTGGCAACCACCAGTAAGCTGTCAATTATTCTTTTGGCTTGTTCTTTCGTACGGGTAATGTTTTGCAAAGGATTGGGAGCATCTTTATATGCCACGAGCAGTTGGCTTGCTTTCACCGAATCAGGACGGTTTTGTATCTGCATGAGCCGTGCCATGAAATAGGAGTTGTTATCAACGTATGGCGGTACGATAGTCCCCAGTGGTGCATTGAACATGATGGAATCGAGGAAGACGGGCAGGGAACCTTTTTTATAAAAATTGCTGTCGTATGGGGCATCGCTGTTTGCTTTGATGAAGTTTTCAATGTTTTCAGCATCCAGAGCCTGAAAATCTTTAAACAAGGTGTCCACTTTTTCCTGTATCTGTGCTAAATCTTCTTTTGATGGGAGTACGTCGAAAACGACATAGTCGATATCCCGGGCATTTTCCTGTTCAAATTCGTGTTTGTGTTCTTCATAATATTTTTTCATGTCGTCGTCAGTAACGGTGACGGCACTGTCCGAAATCGTCTGGTACTTGATTCCGTAGCAACGGAGGTTGGCTGTTTTGCTGGCTTCATTAATCTGCCTTTGCAGGAATACTTTGGGCATATAATAAGCTTTTTCAACCAGGTTGTTGTATTTGGTGGCCAGCCTGTCGTCTTTGATACCTTGTTCCAACTGTTTCCACTGCTTTTTTTCATCATCTTTCAGCTGGTCAAAATTGGTGATGATATTTTGTATTTGCTGTGTATTCACCTTGCCGGTATTTGGGTCGGTGAAACTACGGATGATGTATGGATGCAGGTTTTTGCCCATCATAAGTTCATAAAGTTCTTCGGGCGAAATGGATGGTTTGTTTGATTTATCATGTTCGATGGCCAGACCGAGTTCTTCATATTCATGCTGCATAATCAGTTCTTTTTCCATCTGGTTCCAGGTTTGCACCATCAACTGAAAATTCTCTTCCGAAGTGAGATTTTCTTTTTCTGCCTGTTGTTTGTAATATTCAACCTGTTCGTCCACCTTTTTGTCAAAATCTATTTTGCTGAGTTTTTCACTGCCTATTTTTGCGAAAATTTCATTTGAACGACGGCCCCCTTTGCCGCCGGTGAATAAATCCTGCAGCACAAAACCGGCAATAGCAATACCTACCAGGATAACAATCAGCGCTGAATGTTTACGTAATTTTCCTATAACTGCCATAAAAATTTATTTTTTTGAGTTTGCAAATGTACAACAATAAGTGAAATATTAACAGAATTATGTCAAAATATTCTCATCACTTCTTTTGGTAAGGCAAATCTGTTCAATACGCTTATTGCTGGCCTTGAGAATTGTGATGTCATAGGGAGGGATGTGAAATGTTTCTTTTTCGGCGGGGATGCGTTCAAGATGATGAATGATGTAGCCGGCCAATGTTTCATAATCATCGTTAACGGGCAGGTGAAGCAGGTATTTTTCATTCAGGTAGTCGATTTCGAGGCGGCCCGATAAAAGGAGTTCGTTTTCGCTGAGTTGTTTTTCAATGGGAGCAGATTCATCAAATTCGTCGTTTATTTCGCCAATGATTTCTTCCAAAAGATCTTCCAGGGTAACCATGCCTGAAGTGCCGCCAAACTCGTCAACCACCACGGCTACACTTTTGTGCTGCTGGATAAACATCGGTAGCACTTCTTTGGCCAGTAATGTTTCCGGCACAATGATAATGGGTTTGTTGATGGATTTTATGCTGCGTGGATTGCGGAAAACATCATACGAATGAACATATCCGATAATGTTATCAATATGTTTTTGGTACACCAGGATTTTTGAGTGTCCGGTATTTTCAAATTTTTTTATCAGTTCTTCGATGCTTTCGTTTTCTTCGATAGCTATTATTTCGTTGCGCGGCACCATGCATTCCCTGACACGGGTGCTGGTGAAATCGATGGCATTCTGGAACATTTGTATTTCCGGCATATGCGATTCATCTTCATGTTCAGCAGCCGAAAGGTCTTTAACGTAATAATCCAGATCGGTATGGTCGAATTTGTATTTTTCTGTTTTCAACTTTATCCTGAAAATACGTTCAAGAATGAACTCTGATAATTCTACAAAAATGAACTGCAGGGGGAAAAGCAGGTAATAGATGATAAACAATGGAAAAGAAAAAAATTTCAGGAATCCGTTGGGATTGCTTCTGAAAAAGGCCTTGGGGGCAAATTCTCCAAGAAACAGTATTATCAGGGTGGACACCAGGGTTTGAAGAATGGTGGTGGTGAAGCCTGAGTGCAAGTTCTCGGGCAACAAACGGCGGATAGGTTCCTCCAGAAGGTGCGACATAGCGATACCGTAAATCACCAGGGTAATGGTGCTCCCCAGCAGGATCGTAGAAATAAAGTCTGAAGGATTTTTTAGAAATCCGGAAAGCATCCTTCCTGAAAACAATCTGTTTTTTTTGTCCAGTTCAATTTGAAGCTTATTGGCACTGATAAATGCTATTTCTATACCTGAAAAAAAAGCAGAAAACAAAATGGTAATAAATACTAAAATTATGTTGTTGTCCATTGCTTAGTTGTTGTTTTCAGAATCCTCCCCCTCATCAGTGTTTACGTAAAAAGTGCCCCGGGGTTTTTTTATTACCCATTTCATGAAGGAATCGTCGGCATCGAGGCCGTCGCCATAAAATACTTTATCGGGTGTGGTGATTTTGACAAATTCGTCGGTATAAATTCTTCTGAGCTGTTCATCCCATATCAGGTGTTCGGTGTTGAGCCTTTCTTTTTTTTCGTTGATAACGACCACGTTGTTTTTTACCTCCATCACATGTTTTTTATCGTATTTTATGGCATATTTTGCCGTAAGGCGGGTTTTTATACGCATAGCAGAATCATAAAAAATAGCATCGATACCCTGCGGCATTTCGATATATGGATTTTTGCCGGCGTATTTTTTATAGAAAGGCGATTTTATGAGGGTTTGAATTTTTGCCGAGTCGCTGTAGATTATTTCAATGTTTTTTCCTGTTTCCACGGGCAGGGTATCCGAAAGTGTCAACGCATTGATGTCTTCGATTTTATTTTTGCAGGAGGCAACAAACATCAATAAAGCCAGCGAAAAAACAACAAGTTTTTTTGTTAAAACGGATACGGTATTCATTTTTTAATTCAGTTTGGGCCTGAAAAACCAGAATTCCCTGAAAGAAATGCCCAAGACAAGGCGGATATAGTTTTCCTGTAAGAGGTCGTTGCGGACAGTGCCTCTGGTGCCAGCTTCCACTGCAAGGTTCAGCGTTGTCCGCGTTTTAGGCAGTGGGAATCCGGCGCCAATACTGAAACTCAGATCGTTGATTTTTTTATCACGGATCTCGTAATAACTTTGCCCATAACGCAATCCTGCGCGGTAATTGATAAGTTTCCAATAGCTTGTGATGGTGTTTGCCCGCGGGGAATATTCTCCTCCCACCGAAATAATATAACTGTTGCCTAATGACGAGGCGGATTCTCCGAAACTGGTAAAATTTTTCCAGTTTTGCCATTCAAAGTCTGCGCCGGCCAGCCAGGTGTTGTTTATCAGCAGGGTAAATCCGCCGCTGATAATCAATGGCATGTGTAATTTACCTTTTTCGCCATCAACATTTAATAAAGTGTCTTTTATGCTGATATTATCTTCTTCCAGCAGTCCTGAATATCTTTCGGCAAGCATGGTTTGCCTGGCACCGACATTCATGGGAAGGTTGAATTTGGTGCCCAGCGACAGCATGTGTTTTTTCTTCAGCAGAATTTGATATTGCAATCCATAGTTGAGATACAAGCCGCCCACCTGCTCGTTGTCGGTAACCCTGGTGTTGAAAGAAAAAATGTCGTCGGGGCGTTCAATAGCCACTATTTTGTCGATAGTGCCAAAAAGGTATCCCAGGTTGGCTCCGAATGAGAAATTTTTAAAAGGTTTGAAAGCAACACCAATGTATGCCTGGTTGACTCCGCCACTGCCTTTGAAGCTTTCAGTAAATGTCTCATCAGAATTGATAATGGTATCTGAAGTTTTTACCTGATATCCCGATTTGGAATAGGGAAGTATTCCAAAAGAAATTCCGCACCAGCGTGTAGCCGGAAAACCGAATAATACATGCCCTATGGAGGTGTGATTGGTAAAACCCTGCGTAACCATATTGGTCTTTACCTGGTTAAAAGTGCTGGCAATGCCCACATCCAACACAAAAGAGTTGGTGTCGAACGAAGTATAAGAAGCGGGATTGTTTACATTAATATAATTGGGGTGGCGGAGTGCAGCGCTCAATCCGCCCATTGCCGCAGCATAGGTTGAGTGACTTGCCTGCAAATCACCAAGGCCATAACGGGAATAAGGCGAACTGATTCGTATCTGCGCCGTGCTGAAATTTGAAATAGCCAAGGCTAATAACAAAAAGACGAATAATTTATATTTTTTTAATATTGTCATTATAGTCGAGAATTATTTTTAAGCCGAACAAAACTATATTTGGAACCGCAAATATCTTACTTTTTAGTTTATTGACCAAATATTCTGAGTCTCCGCCCGATAATACCACTTTCAGTTCCGGATAGCTGCTGTTATATTGCGAAATGATTCCGTTAATTTCGGCAACAGTGCCATTGATAACTCCCGAGAGTATTGATTGCTGCGTGTTGTAACCGGTAAGTTGACAGAATTCGGTCAGTTCTATTAACGGAAGTTTCCCCGTAAAAGTATGCAAGGCCTTAAAACGCATGGTGAGGCCGGGCGAAATAGCACCGCCGTGGTATGTTGCCAGGGCGTCAATATAATCATACTTTATGCAACTGCCTGCATCAATAACCAATATATTTTGTCCGGGAAACAAATGGTTGGCGGCCACTACAGAGGCCAGGCGGTCTTTCCCCAGGGTTTCCGGCGTGCCATAAGCGTTGGTTATGGGTATAGGCGTGTGCTCATCAAAAAATAACAAAGGGCATTTTGTTTTAATAAAATCCGTAAGCTTATAGTAATTGGTTATCACCGAAGAAATTATGGCGCCATCTATCGGATAAGAAGAAAAGATTTTCCCTATGCTGTCCGATAAATTTTCAGTTTTTTCAACATAGATTAAAGAGTCTTCCGAATAAACGGCGGCTTTTTGATAGGAGTTCCCCAGGTCGATGGCCAGCTTCATTATTAGTAATTTACAATTTACAAAATTACGTTATTCGAAGAAATTTATCATTTTTTTTGATTAGATTTTTGTAGAACTAAAAAAAATTGTATTTTTGCAGTCCTTTTTATGGGAGGCGACGTAGCTCAGTTGGTAGAGCAGAGGACTGAAAATCCTTGTGTCACTGGTTCAATTCCAGTCGTTGCCACAGAAAGCACATCGCAGGATGTGCTTTTTTTGTTTATTTTTGTTTCTATGCTTGAAGGATTTCTTGATTTTATTGAAAAAAATAAACTGTGCGGCAAGTCTGACCATCTCCTGCTGGCCGTAAGCGGAGGTGTTGATTCGGTAGTTATGGCGGAACTTTTTCACCGGGCAGCCAGGCATTTCAGCATCATACACTGCAATTTTCAATTGCGGGGCACGGCCTCCGATACCGATGAACAATTTGTGAGAGCGCTGGCACAAAAATACTATACCACTTGTTTTGTGAAAAGTTTTGATACGAGAAAGTATGCGGCCCTGCATAAACTTTCTATTCAACAAGCCGCCCGCGACTTGCGGTATGCCTATTTTGAAGAAATCAGAAAAAAGGAAAATTTTGATTTGATTGCCACAGCTCATCATGCCGACGACCAGATAGAAACTTTTTTTATTAACCTGTTCAGAGGCAGCGGTATCACCGGACTGGCAGGCATTCCCATCAAACAGCAACATATTATCCGTCCCCTGTTGTTTGCATTCAGGGCCGAAATAGAAGCTTTTGCCGGTGATAATAATCTGGAATACCGCACCGATGCGTCAAACAACGAAAATAAATACCTGCGAAACAAGATCAGAAACCTGCTGATGCCTCAACTGGAGAATTTGTCACCCTCATGCCGCACCACGATCAACACGGCCATTGGCCACCTAAAAAATACAGACCAAATTTACCATCAGCATCTTAAAAATATCAGGCTGCTAAAAAAACACAAAAACGGGCTGATTACTATCGACATCCCCAAGCTTAAAAAACTACAGCCGACATCGCATTACCTGTTTGAGTATATTTCGGTTTATGGCTTCAACAGCCGTGTATGCGATGAAATCTGCCAGTCGCTGGACGAAATTTCAGGAAAAATATTTTTTTCGCCCTCGCACCGCCTGGTTAAGGACAGGGATACCCTTATCATTGATAAAAAACCGGATTCCGCTGCCTGCGAAGAATTTGTGCTGGAAGAGGGAGTGAAAAAAATTGTTACACCTGTAAACCTTCATTTTCTTGAAAAAAGCATTGTGGTATTAAAAACTTTTACTGTCCCTGGAAATACCGCTCTGATTGACAAAGACAAACTGACCTACCCCCTGATAATACGCCGGTGGCGGCAGGGGGATTATTTTTATCCCCTGGGGATGAACTGCAAAAAAAAACTAAGTGATTTTTTTACTGATAACAAACTGTCTGTCATTGATAAATCAAATATCTGGCTGCTATGCTCCGGGGAAAAAATTGTATGGATTATTGGATACAGAACCGACAACCGGTTTAAAATAACCGAACGGACTCAAAAGGTGGTTCAGGTAAAATTGAAAAAATAAATGATTAAATTTGTACCTTAATATTTTCAAGAAAAATTTATATGATTTTACATAAAAGGTTAGCATTATTTGTTCTGTTAGTTTTAAGCTTTTCTGTTGCCGAAGCCCAGATACTGGAACCCGTGAAATGGAGCTTTGCATCAAAAAAAACTTCCGACACTGAAGCAGAACTGATCTTTACGGCCACTATTGATAACGGTTGGCATTTATATTCGCAGGATATTCCGCCCAATGGTCCGGTAGCTACCGAATTTGTATTTGATAAAAGTACTGCTTTCAGCCGGGTTGGTAAGGTTGTGGAGCCAAAGCCGATTGTGGAAAAAGATCCGAATTTCGACGACATGCTGCTGAAGTTTTTTTCGACCAAAGCAGTATTTAAGCAAAAAATAAAACTCCTGAGCAACAAGCCCGGAGTGGTAAAAGGCATGGTGAGTTTTATGTGTTGCAACGATGTTAGCTGCCTGCCCCCCAATGATGTTCCTTTTAATATAAAAATAGAAGGCGCTACGGCTGAGGTTACCGATACGGTGATTACCGAAACAGCCGATACCCTAACTGAAAAAGACACTGCTGCCATTACTCCCAATGATACAATTAACAAAGGCACCTTGTCGGCTGAGGGCACCAAAGACGTGGGCAATATGGGCCTGCTCAACTTGTTTATTTTTGCTTTTCTGGCCGGACTGGCAGCCATCATCACTCCCTGTGTATTCCCTATGATCCCGATGACGGTTTCATTTTTTATGCATGAAGGCGAAAGCCGCGCCAAATCAATAGCAAAGGCCATTGTCTTTGGGCTGTCTATCATTTTTATCTATACTGTCATAGGAACTATCGTGGCGGTAACGCTGGGGGTTAACTTCGCCAATTTTCTCAGCACTCACTGGATCCCCAATGTGTTGTTTTTCCTGATATTTTTGGTTTTTGCCGCTTCGTTTTTCGGAATGTTTGAAATTACCATGCCGAGCTGGATGATCAACAAAACCGACAAACAGGTTGATAAAGGCGGCATCCTGGGATCTTTTTTCATGGCCTTCACCCTGGTTCTGGTGTCGTTTTCGTGTACGGGACCGCTGGTAGGGGCCATCCTGGTGAAATCGGCCAGCGGGCAGGTGCTC
The DNA here is from genome assembly GCA_018004645.1 of Bacteroidales bacterium. GTDB lineage: Bacteria > Bacteroidota > Bacteroidia > Bacteroidales > CAIWKO01 > CAIWKO01. The sequence continues at coordinate 9,862 of JAGNBV010000061.1, read as the reverse complement.
GAGCCCATCATCGGGATGCTGGGTTTTTCGGTGGCCTTCGCGTTTCCGTTTACCTTATTTGCTTTTTTCCCATCGTGGCTTAACCGCATGCCAAAATCAGGCGGATGGCTCAATTCGGTTAAAGTGGTTTTGGGTTTTATTGAATTGGCGCTGGGGTTGAAGTTTCTTAGCATTGCCGACCAGACATACCACTGGGGCATCCTTGACCGCGAGGTTTACCTGGCTTTGTGGATAGTCATTTTTACGCTTATGGGTTTTTACCTGCTGGGGAAAATAAAATTTGTTCACGACAGCGATGTAAAACATGTGGGCGTTATTCGCCTGATGCTGGCCATAATAACATTTTCTTTTGTCGCTTATATGATACCCGGCATGTTCGGCGCCCCGCTGAAAGTGCTGTCGGGGTACATACCGCCCCAGCAATCTCTTGATTTTGACATTAACAAGATAGTGCGCGAAGGCGGCAACGCCAATAAAGGCCTTTGTGAGAAATCTAAATACAGCGATTTTCTGCATTTGCCTCACGGACTGGAAGGCTATTATGATTTTGAGCAGGGTATTGCCTGTGCCAAATCGATGAACAAGCCCGTATTTGTTGACTTTACTGGACACGGCTGCGTTAACTGCCGCGAAATGGAGGCAAATGTGTGGTCCGACCCCAGGGTACTCAAAATCCTCAGGGAAGAATACCTTATCATTACTCTGTATGTGGACGATAAAAAAGAAATGGATCAGGCCGATTGGGTTACTTCAAAATACGACGGGCAGGTAAAGAAAACCATAGGTAAAAAATTTGCCGACTTCCAGGTGTACTTCTTCAATGTCAATGCACAGCCGTATTATGTATTGCTGGATCCTTTTGTGGATCTGAAAGAAAAAACCGACGTTCAACAGGCCGAACTGGTTAATCCAAAAGCTTATGATCTGGATCCTGATAATTTTGTGCAATTCCTGCAACAGGGTGTGGATGAGTTTAAGAAACGACATAGGTGATTTTGTATAGTTTGTTCCACAAAGAGAAACAAGTTCCCCACGTAAAATATCAACTGTATTGCTGAGTCTTATGGTTATTAATTAACGGCTCCTGTTTTAGTATAAGGAACAGGAACAGACAACCCGATATAAAAGCCCGAGGGAGTGAAAATTGATCCCAAGACATAACCCATTAAGGAATTGGGAGGATAAGAATGTATGAATTTTTTCAATTTTGGATATGATGGTGGCATTATCGAGCCATCTTCCACCACATTGGATAGTTCACCAACTATGACATTCAAGCCGGTATTATTTGAAAAAATCCCCTGCTTTTCTTTCGAATGAAAAATTTTTTTCATTCTTTTATTAATCTCGCTAACCTGTTTGGTAGTAACAGCCGAGGATTTCACCGATATCCTGTTTTTTGCTAAAGTAATCGGGCGGTAGTGTTTATTGGCGGACTTAGTATTCCAGGAAATCAAATTATTCTTTTTATTTTCTTTTATCTTACCGGAATTGTCATAAAAATTGTTTCCAAATAAGTGAATACTCCAAACAAACATATCGCTGCGCGCAATACCTGAATTAGCAGGTTTATGAGAGTTTTGGAAATAGGTTACATTCCCGGACTGTGCAGATAAAAATAACGGATAATAACAAAAAATGAATAGAAAAAGTTTATTCATTTGTTTGATTTTTTTTGCGGAGACGCATTTTATACCAATTAGAAATTTAAAATGTACGGGCTTTATTGTATAATGCCGATGCAACAGATGTTATAGGCCAATTCGTTGGATTATTACAAATGTGTAATTGATATTGCTTGCAAAAGTAACAAATTTTCAATCAACAATTCATGTTGCTTGTTTCTATTACAATCCATGCACGAACACTTACAAGGCGTTCATTGCGGGCCGACGGGAATCAAATAATACTATTTTGAAAAAATAGTTCTATTGAACGTTTTTCAGAATCATTTCTGTTGTTTGTTCGTCCTTTTTGAGGTATGCTTTTCTATCAGCATGACCAACGTTTGAATTTGTAATAAACCTTTGTCATGATATCTTCAGCAAACATGGTTTGTTCGCAATATCCTTTTGTATAATCGGTTTGTTGAAAAAATACCAGAAATTTTGTTTGTTAATAATAATTTAATAATTTTACATCTTTAAAATATCAATCAGTGATTATATGAAAAAATAAATAAATATGGAAAATTCAGACCAAACATTAAAGAATGGATCACCTACTGCTAATAATCCTGTTGGCAGTACAAGCAATGCCTCCTCTGTGCAAAACAATGATTCGGCACAAAAAACCAATACCGGCGGAAATAGCACTAATAAGCCTTCTGATCCAAAAACTTCTTCTACTAAAACAGAACCCTTAAATACCTCGAACTGTAAATGGGGTACGATAATTACTGCCGGATGGATTGTGTTAGTAACGATAGTATTATTTGTTTTATATGAAATAGTAAACAAACAGCTTGATGAAAAAAATAATGTCTGTTTTGCTGTTTATTGGAATAATTCTGACTCAATAAGGATAAATCCCGGACCCTCATGGTTTCTGTATGATCAGAAAACAGATACTCTCCGATCCATAATAATCATTGATGATACAAGTAAGTCTTTGTTATTAGGGTTAGTTAAAGATACCACCACTACTGGCCCCGTTGATTCTTTAAAGGAGACAAGTAATGATTCATATTATCGGGCCATAGAAGCATTGGCTTTTAAATCGAATTCGGAAAAACGGTCTTCTTATTATTTGTTAATCGCGATTTTTGCTGTTTGTGGTGCTTTTGGATCACAGTTGCGAATGATATACCGTTTTATCGGTGTAACCTGTTATAAGCCAATTTTTAATATTAAAATCTGGTGGCCGTGGTATTTTCTGCTGCCATTGCTGGGAGCTGTTATTGGGCCAATATTATTTATGTTAGTAGAAGGGAATCTTTTAAATTATTCGACAACGGCAAATTATTCAAATTTTTTAATGGCATTGACTATTATTGCCGGATTTGCGGCAGATGATTTTGTTCGAAAACTAAACCAGGTTTCGGAAGCTTTCTGGGGTCATAGTAATACCAATTAGACATTAAAAATATGCACGGGCTTTATGGTATAATGCCGATGCAACAGATGTTATAGGCCAATTCGTTGGACTCTTATTACATATGTGCAATCGGTAAAAATCTGTTTCCGGCAATGAATAAAATAGTAACATTGTTGCCGGCAAAGGAACAAATGACGATCCTTCGAATAAAGAGAAATAATATTATTTGGTCACGTGTAAAGGTAAAAATTCCATTTGAATTGTATGGAACTTTTGGCAGTCATCTGATGACTGCTAAACTTAGTATTATTGCCTGATTTTGTTGCGTTTAGTCGTCTGATGACTTTTTAAACAAACGCTCTTTCACCGGATCCCAGAACAATTTTTCAAAATCCTGTATCTGGTCATCAATCACTACGATTCCTTCATTTTCCAGAAGCTGCTGCATCAATGTGGTGCCGCCAAAATAATGTTTGCCGGTAAGTACCCCATTGCGGTTAACCACCCGATGGGCCGGCACATGGGGTTTCTGATGGTGTGATTGGTTCATGGCCCAGCCCACCATACGCGCCGAACCCTTGCTGCCCAGGTATTCGGCGATGGCGCCATACGATGTTACCCGTCCGTATGGAATATGACGGACTACTTCATATACCATGGCAAAAAATGAAGTGTCTTCGTTAATTTTTTTCAAGTTGGTTCGGGCAAAATTGCAGGTAACAAATTTTTTTTCCTTCTTCCAGAAACCGTGATTCGTAAAAAGTCTTTATCTTACTTGCTTCGCTATCGATAGCCGAAGTATACAAATCAAAGGTGTGTGTAAGCAGCGGGAGTTTTTGTTGTTCGATGACTTCCAGCGTGTACTCAAATAAGCCAACATTGTCGGTTTTCAGGTTGATTACCGCATCTTTTTTCAGAAACTGCCTGTATCTTTCTAAGAAGCGCGGGCTGGTCAGGCGTTTGTTGGCTCTTGCTTTTTGGGGTTGCGGGTCGGGAAAAGTTATCCAGATACCGCTGATTTCGTTTTCTCCAAAAAAATGGTTGATCTGGTTGATATGTATGCGCAAAAAACCGGCGTTGGACAGGTTTTCTTCCAGGGCAGTTTTGGCGCCCCTCCACATCCGGGCTCCTTTGATATCGATACCGATATAGTTATTTTCGGGATACATGCGCGATAAGCCTATGGTGTATTCGCCTTTGCCGCAACCCAACTCGAGGAATAATGGATGATCGTTGCCAAAAAAACCGGAAGACCAATTGTTTTTTAATTGAAAGTCTTCCGAAAGGTTGTAATACGGTAGCTGTACGAAATTTTTAAAAGTACCGGTTTCGGCAAATCGTTCTAACTTATTCTTTCCCACAAAAAATCTACATTTTTAACAGCCAGGCGTCAGGGTTTTCATTGGTTTGTATGGCCGACAACCCTTCATTGGCAGCTTCTTCGCTGTCGTAACAGTCGATATAAACTTTGTACAGTCCGTTGCCTTTTGGCTCCAGGATATTTGCATTAGCATAACCCTTGCTTATCAACCGTGTTTTATAATTTTCGGCAAGATCTTTTACGCGGTTACAACTTCCGATGATATAGAATTTGCAAAGCATTGCAGGGGCGTCAGGTGTATCGATGGCAGGTTCCGTGTCGGACGATATGGTTGATTTTGATACCACCAGTAGGGATGCTTCTGAAACAAAATCAGTAAAAACAGGATAAAGGGTTTTTTGTTCAGGCTTAAAAATACTTTTGCTGTGCTCTACATCAAGGGTGTTTTCATATACATCAGCAATGATGTAGTTTGTTTTGTTTACCTGTCTTGCCGTTGCTGTACTTTTATTGCTGTTACCCGAAAAAATGGAAGCAATATTGGAATAGTTATCCGAAGCTTCTTTCAGAGGCCCCAGATTTATAAATCCCCAAACAAAAATGGCAGCTGCTGGCACTGATATCATGGCTACTTTGGCCCACACGCCTGTTGACTGGCGATCGGCTTGTGGGATTTTTCTTCCTGCAAGCACTTTTTCAACACGTTTTTCATAACCCTCACGCTGAATGGCTGGCGAAATAAAGGTGTTCAGGCCAAATGACGACAGCAGCATATTTTGTTCGGCATCCTGCTGAAAGGTGTAGAAGTTGTTGTCATCCCGATAAATGGTTCCCACATGAAGCATTTCTATCCTGCCATGATGTTTTAATTCTTGCAGGCTTTGTTCCACAAAACTTTCAATCATGTCTAGCGCTTCGGCAAATGAAATCTTTTCTTTTTGGGCAATATAATCTGCCAGCAGGCCGTCGTTATGTTTAAGGGCCGAATTAAATAATATGTCTTTTTTGGGGGGAGAAAAGTTGTTGATCACCGGCTGGATATGTGCAGGCACATGGGTGGCAATAAACCCGCCAAAGCCGGGAACAATCACGCAATCGTGCTGAAGCAAAAGTTCGCTGATGTATTGAAGTACTTTCATTTACTTAACTTTCAGAAGCTGCCAATCGGTGATGCTAAATTACAAAAAAAACATCATCAATCGGCGAAATTATCAAATTTTAACAAGTCCTCCGGTGTGTCAACGGAATAGCTTTCGTAACAGGTTTCGCGGGTAAAAATGTGGTAGCCATTTTCGAGCCAGCGCAGTTGTTCGAGCGATTCGGCCGTTTCCAGCGGACAAGGTTGTAACGCAGTAATGGCCTTTAAGGTTACAGTGCGGTAGGCATAAATTCCGATGTGTTTATAGAATGTGTTGAATTGCAGCCATTGAGTATTTTCTTTTCCTCTGACAAAAGGTATGGGCGCCCGTGAAAAATACAGGGCCTGTCCGTTGTTGGCCGTAACCACTTTGATGGTGTTTGGGCTGTTGAGTTCTTCCCCCGAATTTAATTTTTTTATCAGGGTGGCAATTTCAATCACGGGATTGGTAAAACACGAAGCCAGCAGGTCTATCTGGCCGGGTTGTATATAAGGTTCATCTCCCTGGATATTAATGGCTACATCAAAAAATTTGTTTGCTGCCTCCAGCTTTTCAACCACTTCATGGCAACGTTCGGTGCCCGTACGGTGGGTGTCGGAGGTCATCATGGCCTGACCGCCAAACTCAAGTACATGGTCGAAGATTCGCTGGTCGTCGGTAGCCACGTAAACAGTTGCCAGGGCCTGCGATTTTGCGGCTTGTTCATACACCCTCCTGATCATGGTCTTCCCGTTGATCGTTACCAGAGGTTTCCCCGGAAAACGAGTGGAGGCGTAACGTGCAGGGATGATACCGATGATGTGCATCACCAACTACTTAAACAATCCGTAGAGTTCGCCGTTGATGTTGTCGATAAATTTTTCGAGGTCGGAAGAGTTGTTGGCAAAATCTTTATCATCAACATCCACAATGAGCAATTTCCCGATATTGTATGACGATATCCAGGCTTCGTAGCGTTCGTTAAGCCGGGTAAGATAATCGATGCGTATGGAGTTTTCATAGTCGCGGCCCCGCTTTTGAATCTGCCGTACCAGGGTAGGCACTTCGGCTCTGAGATATACCAGCAAATCGGGTGGTTTCAGAAAGGCGGCCATAAGTTCAAAAAGGGAACTGTAATTATCAAAATCCCGTGTGTTCATCAGCCCCATAGCATGCAGGTTGGGCGCAAAGATGTAAGCATCTTCGTAAATGGTCCTGTCCTGTATTACCGTTTTTCCGCTTTCACGGATCTTAAGAACCTGACGGAACCGGCTATTCAAAAAATATACCTGAAGGTTGAACGACCAACGCTGCATGTCTTCATAAAAACTGTTCAGGTACGGATTGGTGTCAACATCTTCGTAATGGGCTTCCCATTTAAAATGTTTGGCCAATATGCCTGTCAGCGTTGTTTTTCCCGATCCGATATTTCCGGCAATAGCAATATGCATGATAAATTGAAGTTAAAAAGTGTTATTAAAACAGGTAAATTATTCAAAAAAATTCAATGAATAAAAGTAGTTTTTTTTTCATAAAGGAGATAAAAAATAAAAAAATATTTTTCATGAAGTTTGATACTTTTGTATGCCGAAATGAGTATAGTATCCCTCATATTAATTGCTGTTCCGCTGGCTATAGCGCCAGGCGTTGGCCTGTGCCTGTTCATTTATTTCAGGGATAAATTTGAAAAAGAACCCTTCCGTTTGTTAAAAAACAGTTTTTTACTGGGTGCGCTGAGTATTGTTCCGGCCATTATAATAGAGGTGCTCATCACCAAACTGGGAATAGATGATAACCAGGGTTTTCTGATTACGATGATTTATGCTTTTGTGGTGGTGGGCGTTACCGAGGAAGGCTGCAAATATTTTGTACTGAGAAAGTATATTTTTCCCAAACCTGAGTTTAACGAACCTTTCGACGGCATAGTGTATTCCATGATGATTTCCATGGGATTTGCAACAGTCGAAAATATTTTTTATGTGATTGGTTCGGGCATTGGTACCGCGGTATTGCGTATGTTTACAGCGGTTCCCCTGCATGCTGTATGTGCCGTCATTTTGGGATACTATGCAGGTAGGGCAAAATGCTCAGGCAGTATGTTCCGCAATATTATTTTGGGTTTTTCCCTTGCCGTATTTGTTCATGGTCTTTATGATTTTTTTCTTTTTCAGAAAAACATACCCGCGCTGGGGATATTGTCTTTTGTGGCGCTAGGGGTTTCTATCGGCCTGTCGTTTGTAGCCATCAATAAGCATCAGAAAAATTCTCCTTTCAGGAAAAATTTAGCCGGGAACGTAGTTGTTGAGGAGCGTGACAATCCTGCGGAAAACAGTTAGGTGCGTATCTGATAATGTTGAAAGGGCAGAACGAACCTGAAAAATTTATACGAATTTTTCACCCTTCGGGCCGACAAAAGAAAATCCGGTAATCCGGCAATCATTACAAAAATTGAAAATCCACGCTTGCCACAGGCAAAGTTAATCGCCTTGCACTTCAAAAAAGGTTGAGACGATCGAAGTTTTGAAAACCTCAGTATAATGAGCGTATAAGAGTATTTGAAGAACGAGCACAAACGAAGAATGTGAAAGTTATAAAGGTGCCCATTAATGATATTAAGGGAGGAAGAGTTGTCATCGGAGTATAACCCCTACGGGGTAAGGAAAAAAAAGGGGTAATTTTTTTTACAATACTACATGCCCTACAGGCATGATTAATAAGGGGAGATTTATGGGCATCTTATTATTTACCGCGTAGAGGTTAAAGAATTGTAACACCATCAACTATGGCAATAATTCCCCGTAGGGGATAAACAAAATAGGCACGTGGCCGCAAGACGCACTTCAATGTCTTTGTGCATTAAATTCGCCTCTGATAACGTTGACCGGGAAGCTGTAAACTGAACATTCATACGAAAATATCACCCTTCGGTCCGACAAAAGAAAATCCGGTAATCCGGCAAATACTTTTGAATTTTTCTGAGGTGTCCTTAAGCAAGAGTGTACATTTTTCCAGGCAGGTTTTTAACGATTCCTTCAAACTCTAAGTTCAGCAAAGCCGCAGCTACCAGGCTTGTGGTGGTCTGCAATTCGATGCATAGGGCATCCACGCTTAACTGGGTGTGGAGTTCAAGAAGTTTTACAATGGCATCTTCGTCGGGAGTTAGGTTTACAAAAAGCCTTCGTTGAACAGGCGGACTTTTTTGTTTTTTAGTATCCCAGCCCATCAGGTACTTGATATCATCTGCCGATTGTATGAGGGCGGCCTTATTGGTTTTAATAAAATGGTTACACCCTTCTGAATATTGATCTGTAATTTTGCCCGGCACAGCAAAAACATCGCGGTTGTATGAGTTGGCAATGTCGGCAGTAATCAGGGCGCCGCCTTTTTTTGCGGCTTCAATTACCAGCGTAGCATCTGAAAGTCCTGCAATAATACGGTTTCTTTTCGGGAAGTTTTCCCTGTCGGGGTTGGTTTCGCTGATATAATCGGTTAGCAGCCCGCCTTTTTCCAGCATTTTCATTGCCAGGTTCCGGTTGACGGCAGGATATATCCTGTCGAGCCCGTGGGCCAGCACGCCTATGGTGCCTATATTGTTCTTCACAGCTTCTTTATGCGCGCAGGTATCTATTCCATGCGCCAGGCCGCTGACAATGAGCACATCGCTATCGGTCAGCCCTTCAACAATTTTTTTACAACATTCTTTGCCGTATTCGGTAGCGCTACGTGTACCCACTATGCTGATGATTTTGGGGTTGTTTAAATGGGCATTGCCCTTATAATAAATCATCATGGGTGAGTCCACACAATTTTTAAGGCGGTGAGGATAAGCCTCTTCTGTATAGAAAAAACACTGAATATCATACTTTTCAATGAAAAGAATCTCTTTTTCGGCCCGTTGCAATGCGCTGGCCCTGCCATTAATTATTGATGAGGCTAAGACTTCGCGAATTCCCGGTATCTTCATCAAATGTTGTTTCTTCTCGCTGAAAACCCCTTCCAATCCGCCACAGTAGGCTATCAGCTTTTTGCCCGTAATATCGCCGATGCCTGGTATTAAGGTTACCGCTATCTGATATAATAGCATATTTTTTGTTTTGCAATGTTGAAAAAAGTGCATAAAACTAATAAAATAATCAGAAAAGATATATTTTTTTGAAAAAAGAGCAGAAATTCCAAAAAAACAATAATAACTAAAACATTGTATCTTAAATAGTTGCCATTAGTGTTAACAATAGTAAAGCCGCGGATAATGATTTATTGTCACTACTGACCGACTAAAATTTCATTAAAAGGGGCTACCGCCAAAAGGTTTCACCCCAATGTTGTAATTTTGTTTTGCAAATAAAAAAACAACATGGGTAAAGATACAACAAAGAATTTATTCGGT
>JAGNBV010000060.1 GCA_018004645.1 Bacteroidales bacterium | reverse complement strand
CATGGGTATTTCAGGATGTATTTATGAGAGGCAAAAATACAAAAACAAACGGATTTTATAGCGAAAAACCGCCGCCCATTGGTGTAATCCTTAGTATAATAAGGTTTTTTTGCCTCTGGTTTACGGTTTTTTTATCGTAATTCTTCGATTTTAATTAAAAATATTTAAATGTGTGCAAACTGTAGCAAAAAATTGTTGAAAACTTTAAGATGGGTAGTCAAAAAATTATAAATTTTTTTTGTTAAAAAATTAGTGCACTATATAAAACACACTAAATCAATATTTTAACTTAATAAAAATTGTTGAAAACTTTTTTTGGTGCAATATAGTGCAGTATCGTGCAAATGTTTATATCTTTACGCAGAAATTCTTCGTGACTGAAATCATGGAAAAATTATTAGGGGAATACGATTGTAAAATTGACGGTAAGGGCCGGCTGATGTTTCCTGCTGCCCTGAAAAGGAAGCTTCCCGAAAGTTCAGGATATCGTTTTGTGTTGAACAGGGGTTTTGAACCCTGCCTGACACTATATCCGATAGATACCTGGGAAAAAATTGTTCAGGATATCAGCCAGCTGAATTTATATATAAAGAAAAACAGGGACTTTTTAAGATATTTTTATCGCGGGGCCACCGAAGTGGAAATGGATGCAACCAACAGAATACTCATCCCGAAAAGATTATTTGAATATGCCAAAATCGACAAGGATGTTATCGTATTTGCCTATGTTGACCGCATCGAAGTATGGAACAGGGAAATTTATGAAAAACTGCTGACCGATGCACCCGGGGATTTTTCCGACCTCGCTGAATTGACCATGGGAAACCATCCATCAAAACCTCAGGAAGATGTACCATGATCCGGTGTTGCTGCAGGCAGCGGTTGACGGATTGCTCATCAGACCGGGGGGGACTTACGTAGATGTTACTTATGGCGGCGGGGGACACTCGAAAGAAATACTAAAAAGATTACAAGGCGGACGGCTCATTGCTTTTGATCAGGATGCTGATGTGGAAGCCAACAGGATAGACGATGACCGGCTTACCCTGCTCAATCACAATTTTCGTTATTTGAAGAATTTATTACAGTATCACCGGCTTATTCCGGTAGATGGCATCATTGCCGACCTGGGCGTATCTTCACATCAGTTTGATGTGGCCGCCAGGGGATTTTCGTTCCGGTTTGGGGCGCCTTTGGATATGCGTATGAACCAAAATCAGAAACTATCGGCGGCCGATATACTCAATGAGTATTCTACGGGACAGCTTATGGAGATTTTCAGGCAATACGGCGAATTGTCCAACAGCAGCCAGCTGGCTAATAAAATTGCAGCTTTTCGCAAGCAACAAAAGATAATTACCTGCGATGACCTGAGATCGGCGATTTCCGGACTCATTGAAAAAAGACACGAAGACAAATACCTGGCAAAAGTCTTTCAGGCACTGCGAATTGAAACCAACAGCGAACTCGACGCCCTGAAAGAATTTTTGATGCAAAGCCTGGTGGTACTGAAAAAATCAGGAAGGCTGGTAGTTATCTCCTACCATTCGCTGGAGGACCGGTTGGTAAAAAACTTTATGAAAGCCGGAAACTTCGACGGGATAATCGAGAGTGACTTGTTTGGCAATACCGACACCCCCTTTGAACTTATCAGCCGCAAAGCGATAACTCCTGATGAAAAAGAAATTTCGCAAAACAAAAGAGCACGCAGTGCAAAACTTAGAATCGCTGAAAAAAAATAGTAATGGAAAAAAATGAATTTAGTCCGGCTCCTGCTGAAGAGCAAAAACCGACTCAAGGAAAGAAGAAAGACCACAAGGACAAAAGACAAAACCTTGGGTCTGTTTTCCGGAGTATTCTCAACGGAGAGATACTCACCCGCGAAGCCATGCTGAAACTCATGCCTTTCGGGCTTTTCCTGTGTCTGCTGGCCGTGCTGTACATCGCCAATTCATATAATTATGAAAAAAATATCCGTAAGACAACACAGCTGCGCGACGAACTTATAGAACTCAAAGACGAATATATTACCACGCAGTCGGACCTGACACATGCCAGCCAACAGTCTGAAATTGCCTTCCGGCTCGATAGCCTGGGAACCGGAATCAAGGAATCAGTGGTGCCCCCTATGAAAATCCAGGAAGACAACAGCATAAAATAAGAACCAATGGACCAGAAAAACGAAAAGAAAAAATCCATTTTGATGCGGGCCTATGGAATTTATTTCCTGGTGTGGATAGTGGCTATAGCCATTATGGTAAAAACATTTTCGCTGCAATTTATCAACGACGATTACTGGAAATCTCAGGCCACTACCGAATCGACCCGAAAAGAAATTATTGAGCCCACCCGCGGAAACATCTATGCCGAAAACGGCGAACTGATGGCCACTTCCATACCGTTGTTCCAGGTTAATCTCGACCTTGATTCCACCGCTATCCACGATACCGTGTTTAATAAACATGTAGATTCTCTGGGTATCTGCCTGAGTATGTTTTTCGACAAAACTCCCAATAATAAATATAAGTATGTCAACGAGCTGAAAAAAGCCCGCAAGAAATATAACCGCAATTTTTTGCTGGTGAGAAAAGCTACCTATGCCGAACTTCAGCAGATAAAAAAATTCCCGTTGTTACGACGCGGAAAATATGGCGGCCTGGTGATTACAAAAAAAGAAAAGAGAATCAGACCCATAAAAAATTGTGCCGCCATGACCATAGGTTATGAACGTTTGGCCGAATACAATGTGGATATCAACCTGAAAGCCGGCAAGGTCAACAAGCAGCGTTTCGACCAGTATGTGGATACCCTGGCAGATTGCTTTTACAGCACATTTAATGATTACAATAAATCTTATTATGAAAAGATACTGAAAGAGACTTATGAAAAATCTGTTTCGTCGGCATCAATCCGAAAAAGGATGAATGTGCTGCAGCTGGCCGAAATCAAACGTTTCCCTCTAATAGCTGAAGACACCAACCGCATCCTCAACATCCAGAAATTAACCCAATCTTATTTTGTGGGGCTCGAAGGTCACTATAAAGAGCAGTTGCGGGGCACCAGAGGAGTCGTTTACCTGAAAAGGGTGGGAAGCAATAGCTGGAAACAAATCAGTGAGGAGGCTATGGTGGAACCCCAGAGCGGCTGTGACCTTTATACCGCCATCGATGTTAATTTGCAGGATGTAGCCCAGAGTGCTTTACGAAAAAGTCTGGATACTACGCATGCCGACTGGGGTTGTGTAGTACTAATGGAAGTAAAAACCGGATACATTAAGGCAATAGCAAATCTTACCAAAGACAAAGAAGGTAATTATAAAGAAATGAGAAATTATGCTGTAGAAGAACTTTATGAGCCGGGATCTACGATGAAACTCGCTTCTGTCATTGCTGTGCTGGAAGATGGGAAATATGATACCAATCAAATAGTACATACGGGCAAAATACGTTATCCTGACTACAAGAAAGAAGTGGTGGACAGCCACGAAGATGGTTATGGTGATGTTTCGATGGCCAAGGCTTTTGAAAAATCTTCCAATGTGGGCATAACACAAATAACCAGGATGGCGTTCCTGAGCAAAGAAAAAATCAAAAAATTTGAAGAATACCTCAGAAAAATGGGCTTGAAAGACCGCTCAGGAATTGATCTGGATAATGAACCATCACCCTATTTGCCGATAAAGTATGAAGACCTCACGGCTGCTGCGTTCGGATATTCCATAAAACTCACACCCCTCCAGGTACTCGGGCTGTACAATGCCGTGGCCAACAACGGAAAATATATGAAGCCCCAGCTGGTTAAGGAAATACGAAGAAAAGGCGTGGTGGTAAAAAAGAATGAGCCGGAGGTATTAATCAATCAGATTTGTTCCGATGCTACCTTACAAAAAGTCAGGTCACTGCTCGAAGGCGTGGTAACCAGAGGCACCGCCCGCAATATCAGAAAAGCACCTTACAAAGTAGCCGGAAAAACAGGTACCGCCAGGATCTGGGATGAAGTTACCAGAGGGTATATTGACCGGTATATTGCCTCATTTTGCGGCTACTTCCCTGCCGATGACCCGAAATATTCTTGCATCGTTGTGGAATACAAAATGCAGGGCGGCGAAGTGTACGGAAGCCAGGTTGCCGCGCCGGTTTTCAAGGAAATAGCCGATAAAGTGTTTGCTACCAGAGTGGATATAAAATCAAGAGAATTGAAAATGCCTGATACCTTGTCGGCTCCATTGCTGGATTTCGCCTACCGTCAGGATGTGGAGGACGTGTACACCGGCCTGAATGTCAATCTGATATTCAAAGGCGGCGCTTCCGACTGGGTAAGCACTACCCGTTCGGATGATTACAAAAGAATTTATGTGAACGACATGTCGGTGAAAAACAGTAAAATTCCCGATGTGAAAGGCATGACAGCTAAAGATGCCGTTTACCTGCTGGAAAAAGCCGGGTTGGACGTCGTGGTCAAAGGCGCCGGCTGGGTGAAAGAACAGCGGAATAATTTGGAAAACAAAACAGTGGAATTAATCTTATCTATCTGAAGAAACAATGTTACAGTCACTGGAAAAAATATTAACGGACACCCGGTTTACCGAAATATGCGGAAAAGCCGGCATTGGTATTTCGCATATCAGCTATAGTTCAAGGGCATGTGCCGCCAACAGTGTTTTTGTTGCAGTAAAAGGCGTAAATGCCGATGGCCATAAATTTATTGCCGATGCTGTAAAACACGGAGCAACCGCCATAGTGTGCGAAGTGTTGCCCGCCGAAAGGGACCCTGAAGTTACCTATGTGAAAGTACCCGACAGCAGTTATGCCTTGGGCATTATCTGCGATAATTTTTTCGGTCATCCCTCAGCCAAACTCAAACTGGTGGGAGTTACCGGAACCAATGGCAAAACCACCATAGCTACCCTGCTGTATAATGCGTTTCGCCAGCTGGGCTATAAATCGGGATTGTTGTCAACCATTTGTTATAAAGTGAATGATACTGTATATCCGGCCACGCATACCACGCCCGATCCGTTTGTGATAAACAAACTGCTGTCCGAAATGGTGGAAACGGGCTGTGAATTTGCGTTTATGGAGGTAAGTTCGCACGCGGTGGTTCAGCATCGCATAGCAGGATTAACGTTTGCCGGGGGCATTTTTACCAATATCACCCACGATCACCTGGATTATCACAAGACATTTGAAAGTTACATCGAAGCCAAAAAAGGCTTTTTCGACAATCTGCCCGCCGCGGCCTTTGCAATTACCAATACCGATGACCGCAACGGCGGGGTGATGATTCAAAGCACCAGGGCCAGGCGTTTTACCTATGGGTTGCGCCAGATGGCCGATTTTAAATGCCGCATGATAGAAAGTTGTATCGACGGGATGCAACTAAATATTGACGGGACCGATCTCTGGTGCAAACTGTCGGGCACTTTCAACGCCTATAATATTACGGCTATATATGCTGCGGCTATTCTGCTCGGACAGCAAAAGGACCAGGTGCTCACTGTGCTCAGCGGACTTGATCCGGCTGAAGGACGCTTCGAAAGCATAAAAGATAACCATAATGTGGTGGCCATTATTGATTATGCCCATACGCCCGATGCCCTCAAAAATGTGCTGAGCACTATCAACCAGGCACACCAGGGTGAAGGAAGAATAATTACCGTGGTGGGCGCCGGCGGTGACCGCGACAAAACCAAACGTCCCGAAATGGGAAAAATTGCTGCCGAAATGAGCCAACAGGTGATACTGACCTCCGACAACCCGCGCACGGAAGACCCCGAAAAAATTCTCGATGATATAATGTCCGGCATCGGGATCACCGAAAAGAAAAAAGTATTGGTTATCACAAATCGCAAAGAAGCCATAAAAACCGCTTATGTCATGGCGCAGCCGGGCGATATCATCCTTATTGCCGGCAAAGGCCACGAAAAATACCAGGAAATAATGGGCGTGAAGCACCCTTTTGATGATAAACAAATTATTAAAGATTTAATGGATAAATAATATGCTGTACTATCTTTTTGACTATCTGGATAAACAATTTAATTTCCCCGGCGCCGGAGTTTTTCAATATATTTCTTTCCGTGCCGCCATGTCAATTATCACTTCCCTTTTTATTTCTCTTATTATAGGTAAAAGGCTGATAAGGTATTTGCAAAAAAAGCAGGTAGGCGAGGTGGTCAGAGACTTGGGCCTGCAGGGGCAGATTGAAAAACAGGGGACACCCACCATGGGTGGCATCATTATACTCAGCGCCATTCTTGTCCCGACACTCTTGTTTGCCAAACTCCACAACGTGTACATCATACTGATGATCATCACCACCATATGGCTGGGAACCATCGGTTTTATTGACGATTATATCAAAGTTTTCAAGAAAAATAAAAAAGGCCTGGCCGGGAAATTTAAAATCCTGGGACAAATCGGCCTGGGTCTTATTGTTGGCCTGACCATGTATTACAACGACTCGGTGGTTATCAGGGAAAAAGCCAACAGGCCCGCGGCCAAAGAGGTGAGCACGGAAAATATTTTTAAAATGGAAAATTTCAGCCCCTCCACCAAGGTATATTCGGAAAAACCTGTGAAATCGACAAAAACCACTATCCCGTTTTTTAAAAATAATGAATTTGACTATGGCTCATTACTTTCCTGGCTGGGCGATGGCTATCAAAAATGGGCCTTTTTGATCTTTATTCCCATTATCATATTTATTATCGTGGCTGTATCCAACGGGGCCAACCTCACCGATGGCTTGGACGGGCTGGCCACGGGCACTTCGGCCATCATCGGGGTTACGCTCGCCGTGCTGGCCTACGTATCGGGCAGCGTGGTGTTTGCCAATTATCTCAACATCATGTATATCCCCAATACCGGCGAACTGGTAATCTATATCAGCGCCTTTGTGGGAGCCTGTATCGCGTTCCTGTGGTACAACTCCTATCCGGCGCAGATCTTTATGGGCGATACCGGAAGCCTTGCCATTGGCGGTATTATAGCTGTTTTTGCCATCATCATCCGCAAAGAACTGCTGATACCCTTGCTATGCGGTATTTTCCTGGCACAAAGCCTTTCGGTAATTATGCAGGTAAGCTATTTTAAATATACCAAAAAACGATTTGGCGAAGGCAGAAGGATTTTCAAGATGTCGCCCCTCCACCATCACTACCAGAAAGTGGGATATCACGAAGCGAAGATAGTGATGCGCTTTTTTATTGTGGGAATTATGCTGGCCATATTGACGATAGTAACATTGAAAATCAGATAGAAATGCCATAAAAAATGCAAACCCGCATTGTCATACTTGGAGGGGCCGAAAGCGGAATAGGAGCCGCAATACTGGCAAAGAAAAAAGGCTTCGAAGTGTTTGTATCCGATGCAGGTGAGATTAAAAAAAATTATAAAGACGTTCTTTTACATCATGCAATAAGTTTTGAAGAAGGGAAACATACTGAAAACCTTTGTTTACGGGCACAGGAAGTGATTAAAAGTCCGGGAATACCCGACAACGCCCCGGTAATCAGGAAAATGAAAGAGCACGGTGTCCCTGTTATTTCCGAGATAGAATTTGCCGCCAGATATACGGAGGCCAAAAAGATTTGCATCACAGGCAGCAATGGAAAAACAACCACCAGTATGCTCACGTTTCACATCCTGAAAAAAGCGGGACTTCATGTCGGCCTTGCCGGAAACATCGGTAAAAGCTTTGCCTGGCAGGTGGCTGAAAACGATTTTGATTACTATGTACTTGAAATCAGCAGCTTTCAACTGGACTATATGTTTCGTTTTAAAGCCGATGTAGCCGTGATTACCAACATCACCCCCGATCATCTCGACCGGTATCAGAACAGGTTTCAGGATTACATCGATGCGAAATTCAGGATACTGCGAAATCAGGGTGCCGGCGATTTTTTTATCTACTGTGCCGACGACCCGGTTGTAGGGCAGGAATTAGGCAGGCGCAGCATCACTTCTTCAAAAATACCTTTTTCGTTGGCAGAACCGCCTGACGGAAAAGGTGCTTATATGAAAGACAACAAATTGAATATTAATATATTATCAAATAAAATAACCATGGGAGTAGAAAATTTTGCATTACCGGGGAAACACAATCTTTACAATTCAATGGCTGCCGGGATTATTTCCCGCATCTTTGATATCCGTAAGGACGTAATTAAGGAAAGTATGTCCGAATTTCAGGGGGTGGAACATCGCCTGGAGTTTGTGACCAAGGTGCACGGAATAGAGTTTATCAACGATTCAAAAGCCACCAATGTAAACTCTACATGGTATGCCCTCGAAAGTATGACACATCCTGTAATCTGGATTGTGGGCGGTGTGGATAAGGGCAACGATTATTCCTGCCTGAAACCCCTGGTTAAGGACAAGGTTAAGGCTATCATTTGCCTGGGCACCGATAATGACAAACTGATAAAAGAGTTTGGAGACCTGGTGTCTGAGGTAAAAGAAGCCAGATCGGCGGAAGAAGCCGTACAGATTTCTTATGCCCTCGGAAATCCGGGAGATGTTGTGCTGTTGTCGCCGGCCTGTGCCAGTTTCGACCTGTTTAATAACTACGAAGACAGGGGCATGAAATTCAAAAGAGCTGTTTACGACCTATAAAAAATAGTAAAAATGAAGAAATTTTTTCAAAATTTCAAAGGCGATAAAGTTATCTGGGCTGTAGTGGTCATAATTGCCCTGTTTTCTATTCTGGCGGTGTACAGTTCAACCGGTACGTTGGCATACCGCAGTAAGAAAGCTGCCGGTAATACGGAGTTTTTTATTATGAAACACTTTTTTACCTTAATCATGGGTATAGCCCTGATGTATGTTTCTCACCTGATAAAATACACGCATTACTCAAAGATCTCGCAGATATTGGTTTTTATTGCCATCGTGCTGCTGCCAATCACCCTGTTTACGGGAAGTTCCGTGAATGAGGCTTCGCGTTGGCTGACACTGCCAATCATCGACCTGAAGTTTCAGACTTCCGACCTTGCCAAGCTGGCCCTGATCATGTATCTCGCCAGAGAAATCTCGCGAAGGCAGGAAAAAATGGACGACATCAAAACAGGTTTTCTTCCAATAGTAATACCTATAGTCCTTATTTGCGTGTTTATTTTGCCTGCCAACTTATCCACCGCTGCCATTTTATTCATGACCTGTGTCATTCTGATGATCGTCGGCAGAGTGAAAATAAAATACATCGTTTATCTTTTTGGTATCATGCTTGTTGCCGGTGGACTTTTGGTGCTCATACTAAAAAATACGCCTTACGAAAGCCGTGTTTCTACCTGGACCAACCGTCTGGCTACCTACTTTGGCGAAGAAAAAGAACAAAACCCCGACGACGTCTATCAGATCACTCAATCGAAGATAGCCGTGGCTCAGGGCGGTTTCTTCGGGAAATTTCCCGGCAACAGCACGCAACGCAACGTGCTTCCGCAGGCGTATTCTGACTTTATTTATGCCATCATTCTTGAAGAATACGGCTTTTTGGGCGGGCTGGTGGTGATGCTGTTATATATGATTTTGTTGTACCGCGGGATACGCCTGGCCACCAAATGCGACAAAATTTTTGGCGCCTTGCTTGGGCTGGGGGTGAGTTTTGCCATAGTGTTTCAGGCGGTAATCAATATGGGCATAGTGGTGGGACTGTTTCCCAATACAGGGCAGCCGCTGCCGCTGATAAGCATGGGAGGTACTTCTATCTGGTTTACCAGTATCGGCATCGGCATCTTACTCAGCATCAGCAGGGCCAACGATGAGTCCGAAAAACAACGCCAGGAGGCAGCACAAAATAATGACTTAAAAACTGTAACAGCAGATGCAAACTAAAAACTACAAATTTATCATCAGCGGAGGCGGTACCGGAGGCCATGTTTTTCCGGCGATTGCTATTGCCAATGCCTTGAAGAAAAGTTGTCCGGATGCCGAAATTCTGTTTGTCGGTGCAAACGGCCGAATGGAGATGGACAAAGTGCCCGAAGCCGGATACAAAATCATAGGATTGAACATCAGCGGGCTGCGCCGAAGCCTCTCGCCGCAAAATATCGCCACCCTGTTTAAGCTCCTCTCCAGCCTGCAGAAAGCCAAGAAAATTATCAGGCAATTCAAGCCTGATGCCGTTATCGGTGTCGGCGGCTATGCCAGCGGGCCGGTATTAAAAATTGCCGCATCCAAAAAAATACCCACCCTCATACAGGAACAAAATTCGTATCCGGGCATTACCAATAAAATATTATCCAAAAAAGTTAACAAAATTTGTGTGGCTTATGAAGGCATGGAAAAGTTTTTCCCCAAAGAAAAAATTATCCTTACGGGCAACCCCGTGCGGCAGGATATGACTGAGCTGCAGGGCAAGCGGGAACCAGGCCAGGAATTCTTCGGGATGGATACTGTGCGCAAAACCATTCTTGTGGTGGGCGGCAGCCTGGGTGCGCGCACCATTAACAACGCGATTCTGGAGAAACTCGAACTATTTAAACAAAACAATATTCAGCTGATCTGGCAAACCGGGAAAACTTTTTTTGAAACGGCCCAAAAAGCATGCGAAAAATACAAGGATAACGGGATAAACTGCCACGCGTTTATTTCGAAGATGGATTATGCCTATGCCGCCGCCGATGTGATAGTGTCGCGTGCCGGAGCCATCGCCATTTCAGAGATGTGTCTTGTGGGTAAACCCGCCATCCTGGTGCCTTCGCCCAATGTAACGGAAGACCATCAGACAAAAAATGCCCTGGCCCTGTCGGAAAACGATGCTGCAATCCTGGTAAAAGATGCCGAAGCGGCCGAAAAACTGGCAGCCGAAGCCATAGCCCTCGTGCAGGACGAGGCGCGTGCTGTCCGTCTTAGCAGCAATATAGCGCGGTTTGCCCATAAAGATGTGGCCGACCGTATTGCCGGAATAATTTTAGACATGATTAAGTGAGCGGTATGACAAGCGGAACAAGTAAGACATATTATTTTTTAGGTATCGGTGGCATCGGTATGAGCGCCCTGGCACGCTTTTTTAAAAGACAGGGTCATCGGGTGGCTGGTTACGACAAAACCCCGACCAAACTAACCCAACAGCTTATCGATGAAGGCATCGATGTGCATTTTCATGAAAATATCAATTCCCTGCCTTCCGGCATTGACCTGGTGGTATATACGCCGGCCGTACCCGTGGAACATGCTGAATACCGGTACTTTATCGAAAACAAGGTGCCTTTAAAGAAAAGAGCCGTGGTGCTGGGCGAGGTGGTAAAAAATAATTTTCTGATTGCTGTAGCAGGAACCCATGGCAAAACCACCATTACCGGCATGATAGCACATATTATGCAATCGTCCGGCATACCAGTCAATGCATTTATAGGCGGCATCGTGAAAAATTTTCAATCCAACCTGGTTTATACCGAAAATGCCGTGGTAGCCGTAACCGAAGCCGACGAATACGACCGTTCATTTTTATCTCTCGACCCTGATATCGCCATCATTTCTGCCATCGATGCCGACCACCTGGATATTTATGCCGACAAAAAAAACCTGGTGGATTCCTACCATGCCTTTGCCGGCAAAGTAAACCCTATCGGCACCCTGATCATAAAAAATGGCTTGCCCGAACCGGCATCGCACGAGTATAACCTGTTTCATTATGATAAAAACGCCGCCGCAGATTTTTATGCAAAAGACGTGTATATCGAAAATGCCAGGTATCACGCCACGATTTGTCTGCAACAGGAGGAGGTACAAGTTGTCTTGAACGTCCCCGGATGGCACAATGTGGAGAATGCGGTAGCTGCCGCTGCCGCCTGCTATGTCTTCGGAGCAGGCGCTGCTGAGATCAAACAGGGATTGGAAACTTTCGAAGGCGTGAGCCGTCGCTTTGATGTCAGATTTCAACACGGAAATACCACCTATATCGATGATTACGCGCATCATCCGGAAGAGCTCCGCGCCTTTATCGGGACGGTAAGGGAACTTTATCCCGACCGGAAGATTACCGGCATATTTCAGCCGCATTTGTACTCCAGGACAAGAGATTTTGCCGCTGAGTTCGCTGCTGTACTGGATAATCTTGACGAAGCGATCCTGCTCGATATTTATCCTGCACGAGAACTGCCTATCGAAGGCGTTACCTCCGGTATTATTCTTGAAAAAATGAAGATAGCCGATAAGAAAATACTTTCGAAAGAAGCCCTGCTGGCGACTTTGCGCAACCACCAAACCGAAGTGTTGCTCACCATGGGCGCCGGCGATATCGATCAGTTAATAGAACCATTGATGAACTTGCTGAAAGAAAAAATGTGATATGAAAAAAAAATCTTTCAAAATCCTTTTGTGGATAGTTTCCATTGTATTGTTTTTCGGGCTGGTGGGTTTTGTGGTAAAAAAACACAACAACACCACCTGCAAAAGTGTCGAGATTAGCATCCAGGCCCCTGCGGAATATTCTTTTCTCACCGAAGATGATGTAATGTCGTATCTGCGTGAGGCAGGAGGGGCACTCGTGGGAAGCCGCCTGGCCGATATCGATATCGAAAAACTGGAAGCCGCCGTCAACAGCAAACCTTACGTGCTGGAATCCAAGGTGTATATGTCGCTCAGGGGCGTGTTGAAAATAGACATTACCCAACGTACCCCCATAGCGCGTGTGCAGCCCGATGTACGGCTCCAGAATATTAACGACATCGACGGCAGCCCTTATTATATTACTGCAGATGGCGGGATGATGCCTCTTGTGCCCGGCAAAACAGCCAGGGTGGTCTTTGTTAACGGGAATATCCGCAATTTATATAATGAAAACATAAAACTCGATGTGGACTCAGCTTATGTGGCACAGGATACTCTGGGTTTTTTCTCCACCATGTATTCTTTGTATGATGTGGCGGCTTATATCGAACAGGATAAGTTTTTAAAAGCTCAGATACAGCAAATTTTCGTCGATGAAAAAGGAGAACTGATTTTGATACCCGAAGTGGGAAAACATATTGTTATCTTTGGAGACGGAAAACAGATCCCGCAAAAATTCAAAAGGTTGAAAATTTTCTACGAAAAAGCAGCCTTTGTCAAAGGGTGGAGTTATGATACCGTAAATGTAAAATATAATAACCAAATAATTTGCTCATAACATAATAAATTTATACACATGGAACCATCAGAAATCATTGTAGGTCTTGATATTGGCACCAAAAAAATCGCCGCCATAGTCGGGCGCCGGAGCCAGTTCGGAAAAATAGAAATTCTTGGCCACGGCCTTGCCGAGTCCATCGGTGTTAAACGGGGAGTGGTAATAAACATAGATAATACAGTAGAGTCTATCAGGGCGGCCATCAAAGAAGCCGAGGCTACTTCAGGAGTCATTATCAAAAGTGTAAATGTCGGGATTGCCGGACAACACATAAAAAGTCTTCAGCACCGCGGCAGCATTATCCGCGACTCCTCCGATTCGGTGATCACACAGGCGGACATCAACCGGCTGATCGATGACATGTACCGTTTGGTAATGCAGCCAGGCGAAGAAATCATTCACGTGATACCTCAGGAGTATATCGTGGACAAAGAAACAGGCATCAAAAAACCTATCGGCATCGCCGGGGTAAACCTCGAAGCCAACTTTCATATCATCACTGGGCTGGTTACTGCTGTTCGTAATATCTACCGTTGTGTGGACAAGGCAGGCCTCGAAATAGTGGACCAGGTTCTGGAACCCCTGGCATCGGCCGACGCCGTGCTGATTGATGATGAAAAGGAAGCCGGCGTGGTGCTGGTGGATATCGGAGGAGGAACTACCGATATTGCCATCTTCCACGATGACATTATCCGGCATACCGCCGTAGTGCCGCTGGGTGGTGATATTGTTACCGAAGACATCAGGGAAGGCTGCACCATCATTAAAAAACATGCCGAAAAACTCAAGGTTAACTATGGCTCGGCGCTTGCCAGCGAAAGCAGATCCGATGAGTTTGTATCTATTCCCGGACTGCATGGCAGACCCCCCAAAGAAATCAGCCTGCGCAACCTGGCCGGAATAATACAAGCCCGCATGGAAGAAATCATGGAATATGTCTATAACGAAATCAAAGCTTCGGGTTACGAAAGAAAACTGATAGCCGGCATAGTGCTCACCGGAGGAGGCGCTCAACTGAAAAACATCGTGCAGCTCACAGAATTTATCACCGGCATGGATGCCCGCATTGGATACCCCAACCAGTACCTTGCCGATAATGTCCCCGAAGAAATTGCACTGCCTATGTATGCCACCGGTGTAGGCCTGGTGATCAAAGGACTTGAAAAACAACAGAAATATACCGAGGAAGTTCCGAAAGAAAAAAAGGAAGAACCCGTACAGACACATTCTGTGAAAAACAAAGGCAAATTTTTTGACTCTTTGTTTAACAAGGGAAAACACTTTTTTGACGACGATGTAAACTAATATTAACAAGCTTTTGACCCGGCAGATGTTTTTGTATTGATAGCAATATCACGCCGGGGAGGGTGCCAAAAGTGTGAAACCACCCGTATTATTGAGAAAGACGGGTTTGGAAAATTAACAAGTTATAGTTGATAATTATTTTATTTTGTGTTAATGCGCAAGTGATAATAGAATTATTTTAGTAAGCCAATAATAAAAAAAATATGACAATAAAATTTGACAGCCGAAAAGACTCATCCTCAAAGATTAAAGTTATCGGAGTAGGCGGAGGTGGCAGCAATGCTGTGAATCATATGTACAAACAGGGAATCATCGGGGTGGATTTTGTTGTGTCAAACACTGATTGCCAGGCCCTTGACGCCAGTCCTGTGCCCAATAAAATTCAACTGGGATCTTCGCTTACCGAAGGTCTGGGTGCAGGAGCTATTCCCGATACCGGACGTAAAGCCGCGCTGGAAACTATAGACGAAATAAAAGAATTTTTACAGCCTAACACCAAAATGGTTTTTATTACGGCCGGCATGGGCGGCGGCACAGGCACCGGCGCAGCCCCCGTAATAGCTCAGGCAGCCCGCGAAATGGGCATACTCACCGTAGGCATCGTTACCCTGCCATTTTCTTTCGAAGGAAAAAAACGTAAGAAACAAGCACAGGAAGGCCTCGATGAATTGAGAAAATATGTGGATACCCTGCTGGTAATCTGCAACGACAAGTTGCGCGAATTGCACCGCGACCTGAAACTTTCTGAAGCATTCAGCAGAGCCGATGATGTGCTTACCATTGCAGCCAAAGGTATCGCCGAAATCATAACCGTGAGCGGATATATCAACGTGGATTTTAATGATGTCAATACCGTGATGCGCAACAGCGGTGTGGCCATTATGGGTACAGGCCTGGCTGAAGGCGAAAACCGCGCGGTGAAAGCCGTGGAAAACGCCTTGTCGTCGCCGTTGCTCAACGAAAACGATATTACCGGCGCACAAAATATCCTGCTGTATATCGCTTCGGGTTCCGAAGAAATCACTATGGACGAAGTTACTGAAATCACTGATTATATCCAGGATTCTGCCGGTTCGTCTGCGGAGATTATCTGGGGCAACGGCACCGATGAATCCCTGGGAAGCAAAATCAGCGTAACCCTCATCGCTACCGGGTTTTCGGGAGGAGAAAAATCCGAAATACTCCAGGTAACAGAAAAGCAACCAGAGAAAATTGTGGTAAGCCTCGAAAAAGAACCCGTAAAAGAAGTGGAGAAAAAGCCTGAGGTGAAAGACGAAATGGTGTTGTTTACCAAAGAACCCGAAAAAGAAGAAATAAAAATAAGTAACCCGGTGATCACTGTTTCCGAACCTCCTGTCAGCGAAAAGCCGAATACTATCGTTACGGACAACAGCGAGAAAGAATTGAAAATCTCTTTCGATGTAAAACAAAGCGATACCGAGTTCTTTGTTTATACAAAAAAGGAAACCGCCGAAGCTTCTTTTGTAAATGAACCCGCCAGCAATGGCAATACCAAAACAGAGGAAACCCAAAAGGAAAACTTCAATACCGAAGAGGTAGAACGGCTAAATAAAAATCATCCTGACAGGGTGGCCAATCTGAGGGCCATGAGTCTCAAAATAAAAAACAAAGACGGCCTGGAAGAAATTGAAAATACGCCGGCATACATCCGCCGCAAGGTGCTGCTGGAGAACAACAAGCCCTCGTCCGACTCCGAAATTTCCGACCTGTCTATTGGATCGGAAGACGGTGATAAACCGGGGATCAAAAAAAATCCATACATACACGATAACCCAGACTGATTTTGTTATGAGCCTCGAACTTAAGATCAACGAAGATATCAAGCAGGCGATGCTGGCCAAGAACAAGGACTTGCTCGAAGCCCTGCGCGCTGTGAAATCGGCCTTGCTGCTGGCAAAAACCGAAAAGGCCGACGCCGTGGTCAACGAAGAAGCCGAAATAAAAATTTTGCAGAAACTGGTTAAACAGCGCCGCGAAACGGCAGAGATCTATGCCTCGCAAAACCGTAAAGACCTTGCCGATATAGAGAATTTTCAGGCTGACGTGATTCAGAAATATCTGCCTGAACAAATGGGCGAAGAAGAATTGACGGCCATTATTAAAGCAATCATCGCCGAAACAGGTGCCTCCTCTATTAAAGAGATGGGCAGGGTGATGGGTGCAGCGGCCAAAAAATTGGCCGGCAAAGCCGACAATAAAACGATTTCAGAAAAAGTAAAACTTCTGTTAGGCCTCTGATAAACGCCGCCCTGCGGGTGTGTTTGTTTTCCCGTACTTACCACTACCACATAAACTCCAATTATTGGGGTCAATAATGAAAATAATGCCCTGTAGGTGGCGACATAATGTTTTGCTCTGAAAACTGAGCTATTCGTAACATATCCTATTATTCAAAGAAAGCAAAGCCATTCCTTGTCCGACGCCTGTATCATACATTCTTTCAAAAATACCTCATTAAATATTTTTTAAAATAGTCATTATTGTATAAATTTGTACAAGACACCGGATGTGTTTTATATAAGTTCATTAATGTTCAATTAATACCATGTTTTATGAAAAAATCAGCTATTATCGCGATTATCCTGCTTATGATTGTTTCGGGTAAATCATTTTCACAGGAAACAAAAACACAGACAATAGGTCAAATTAAACCAGCCTTGCTGGTCATTGACATACAGAACGTTTACTTAAGCATGGTACCGGAAATGGAAAAGGGAATAGCTTTATACTATATCAATAGCCTGATTGAACTTTTCCGCAGTAATGGCTACCCGGTGATACGAATTTACCATTTTGATAAGGAACCCGGGCCCAAACCAGGCTCAGAGCAGTTTGAATACCCCGGCACTGTATTGATTAAGGATGAGGATCCGAAAGTTATTAAGACTTACGGAAATGGATTTACTAAAACAGATTTGGACAAAATCCTCAGTGAGAAAGGAAGCAATACTTTGTTCCTTTGTGGATTGAGTGCTGTGGGATGTGTGCTGGCAACCTGGATCGGGGCGCAGGACCACGATTATAAAGCCTTTATGGTTAAGGATGCTATCATGAGTCATAATTCCGACTATACAAACAATATCGAAGATATGTTTAATGCAGTTGGCTATGACATAGTGAAAATGATACTCGAAAACTCAGCCCACTAAACAGGAAGAGATGATTGCTGTGCCAAACAGCATCAGTGGCCCATTCAATAAAAGACCGGGAGGTTAATCTACCCTTTTGTGTGTTGGATTTTCGCACCAGATGTCTTATCTGCCCCAATCCCGTATCGTCCCAAATGCTTATCTTTGTGTATAAATTCATGGCAATGATGCAGAAACCAGGGCTTTTTCTTTTTTTACTTTTATCTGTCAGCGGTATTTTTGCTCAAAACAACAGCACTTGCACCCATATCGGCGTGCTATCTTCCGATTCGCTGCAAGGCCGCAAGCCGGGCACTCCGGGAGGCGATGCTGCCGCCATTTATATTCAGCGGCAGATGGTCGAAAACCACCTGAAATTGTTGTTTGACAATGGTTTTCAATATTTTGATGTAGTTACCGATGTACAAGCCGGCAGCGAAAATTCTCTGATTTTTCAAGGCCAAAAATTTATTCTTAAAAAAGATTTTGTTCCTTATTCGTACAGCCGTGATACCGCCATAGAGGCCTCCTGTGTCTTTGCCGGGTACGGACTCAGCATTACGGCCGACAGTCTGCAATGGGACGATTACCATGGCCTCGACGTGAAAAATAAATGGGTGATAGTGCTCAGGGGGCACCCCGGCACTCACAAAAAGCAAAGCCCTTTCGAAAGCTACAGCTCCGACAGGAATAAGATGCTGACGGCTCACGACCGTGGCGCCGCCGGTATCCTGCTGGTGTCGGGACCCTCTCTCGAAAAAGACGATGGGCTGCTGCCCATGACTTATGAAAAAAGCCCCGCCCGCTCTGCTATACCTATGATTAACATAAGCCGCAAAACGGCCGACCTCTTGCTTGCCGAGTCAGGAAAAACGGTAAGCCGGCTGCTGCAGCTTGCCGACAGTGCCGGCCAAGGCGGAGGCTTCCAACTCAACGCAAAGGTGGATGCCAGGGTGGAGGTGATATTTACCAGGGTGAAAACAGCCAACGTGTCAGCTATGTATATGACACGCCCGGCAGCAAAGGAATATCTTGTCATCGGCGCTCACTACGATCATCTGGGCATGGGAGGCAAAGGCTCCGGTTCGCGTAATCCCGACACGGTGGCCGTGCACAACGGCGCAGACGACAACGCTTCGGGAACAGCCCTTGTGCTGGAAGTAGCCAAACGCCTGGCGGAATCAAAACTAAACGGAAAATATAATATCATCTTTGTCGCGTTCAGCGCCGAAGAGTCAGGCTTGCTGGGCTCTTCGTGGTTTGTGCAGCACCTTCCCGTGGATAAACGAAAAATAAAGCTGATGATAAATTTTGATATGGTGGGACGCCTCAACGAATACAGGACACTGTCTGTCGGTGGTAGCGGCACTTTCGCAGATGCGGAAAAAATATTATCGGCCATCAACGATACCAATAAACTGAAATTGGCATTTGCCAAAGAGGGCTATGGCCCTTCCGACCATGCTTCATTTTATGCCGACAGCATTCCCGTGTTGTATTTCAATACCGGTGTCCATCCCGATTATC
>JAGNBV010000177.1 GCA_018004645.1 Bacteroidales bacterium | reverse complement strand
ACCCGTTGCAACAGATACGAAACTTCCTGGTTGGCATAACGGTCGTGCGAATCCTTGATGTTGGTGCGTTTGCCAAAGAGTGCATCGGCTTCATCAAAAAACAATATCCAATTTTTATGTTCAGCGCCTTCAAAAATCCTGGAAAGGTTTTTTTCCGTTTCCCCGATATATTTCGACACTACCATGGATAAATCCACGCAATACACCTCCCGCCCGGTGTACTTTCCAAGAAGTGTTGCCGTAAAGGTTTTTCCCGATCCCGAAGGCCCGTAAAACAGGCTTCTGTAGCCCGGTTTCATCTTACGGCGCAGGTTCCATTCGTCGAGCATCTTGTCGCCAAGCTCCACCCAGGCCTTGATTTCGTTGATCTGTGCCATCACATCACCTGACAACACCAGCTCATCCCATTGTTGTTCGGTGCTTATTTTGCGGGCAGGAAATTTCATGGAAAACTCTGGCACGTACTGTTTGTTTTTCAACAACGATTCCGTAAGGTCTGCCGAGGGAATAATCAGGGCGCTGTGGCAGGGCTCGCTGTCGGAATGTTGGTCGAGGTTAAGTTTTTTATTTTTGAATAAAAAGTGATTTTGGCTGAAGTAATCCATGAAATCAAGCCTTTTGGGAATATTGTCACCCGCAAGAATAAACAACAGGGTTTCGAAGGTAGGAATCAGGCCGTTGTGTTGCATTCCCCTTACGCAGCCAAACTCGGTAAAACGCTGGCCGGTATTTGCATTGGTGATGTTGAACAAATCAAAAAGCTGTGGTTTTAGCAGAGGAATAAAAGCCACCATGAGGCAGATACGTTCGGCGGGCAACAGTTGGTTCGTTCTTATGAAATCGCTGTAATCGCCGGAAAATCTGCAGGCATCTGGGACGGGGACCTCGTCGATATCTGCATAGGGACAATCGTGGTTAAAGTAGGTCTTCAGCCGCGTGTTGAGCACTTCTTCAAACCACTTCAATTCCTGTTCAATACAGGCACTGTTTTCTGTTTGCTTATTTATCACTATTTTGTTAGCTATTAATGGTTCCATTCTACAAAAATGATATAGTTGTTCCAGGGAAATTTCATAATTTGAACACTCCATGGCAGGTCGTTGAGCAAAATGTCAATACCTGTGTTTTCTACCCGCACTATCCAGTCGTTGCCACTTTTTTCTATGGTTCCCCTGCGCCGGATGAATGATTCCTGCAACCCGCGAATAGAGGCGCTTTTCAGGGCACTCCAATGTGTCAGCATGGCCTTCAGCAAATCGTTCAGTTCTTCGCGTTCCTGGTTTTTTATTCGGAAAGCAGGGTCTAAAGGCATGTTTATATCCATACCGCAAATTATTTTATTCAGCGGCAGTCGGTATTCAAAGTGTTTTCCCGCGATGCCTGTTAAAGAATGCAAAAGGTGCACAGCCCGGTGCCGGGAGGCTTCAGATTTAAAATGCCCATGCCCGTCAATCAATCCCACATGCTGAAAAAGATTTTCGAACAGCGGATGCAGGATGATCAGGCCGGCATTAGCTATCATTATTCTTTTTTCAGCCTCCGGATCAAGGGTACTCAGGCTTTCTGGCTTGTCGATAATCTCTGATTGTGCCGGCCATGATATTTTGTTTTCCGCGAGGTGTTTTACCAACGTTTTCATCAAATGCTCCATTTGTGTCGAAGGATCGGCTGGTATGGATGACTTTTGCAAAGTCTTCTCCAATGCCGGAGATTTAATTTTCTGTGCCACCTTTTCGCACAGCAGAGCTATAATTTCCCCAAGCCGCATATTCTCAGTAAAAGAGGATGGAAGTATCCCTTCAAAAATCACTTTTTTTATTTCTTTTTTCGGGAAGGAATCCAATTTTACAGCAAATCGTTCAAAAATAGTGTAGAGGTCGGAGGCGCCGGCAGCGGCGAAAGCCTTATGAGTTAATTTGTCTAAAAATTTTTCATCAGCGATATAGTAAAACCTTTGCAGGGCATATTTATCTTGAAAAAGAACCTTGAAGATGATATTTAAGTGCGGATTGTCAGCAACAGGCGGTTCCCAAAAAAGTTCCTGAATGATCTTTTCAATGTTGTCCTTTGATTCTATGGTATAATTCCAGGGGAGGGTTCCTGTTTTCAGGTAGTGGATAAGAGCATGCCAGAGGTCGGTTTTTTGCAGGGGCATGCTGGTATTTCTGGGTTTTGCCGTTGTAAGTGCGGATATTTCTTCGATGATTTTTTCTTCCAGTGTCGCGGAAATTTTCACTGCCAAATCTTTAACAGTTGTACCGGCCATGTCGATAGTAAGCTTTTCGATACATACATCATAATTTTTGTATTTTTCGCAGACAGCTTCTATGGCGGGATATATGTATGACTGGTAGTACTCCTGCGACAATGGCAAAGCCTTGTCGGTGCTTGTACCGGCGGGATGTCTGAGGGTAACAGTCAAATGATGTATCAGGCTGTCTTTCAAAATACAATAATCGTTAATTGAAAATATATTGTTTAATTATTTAATAAATTCTTGGCAATTTACATTTTCTTTTTTTATCTTTGAGTTTTTTTATAAAATTTTATTAGCGCAGAAATAAAACAAACGGGTAAAAGCTATGATTAACAATGCATTGACGTTTATTAAAAGACATTTGGGGGGTGAACTACATGCGCGTATTGGTGCGAGTGAAGGAGATGTGGTTATTGACAGTGTAAACAAGGAGGGTTCGTCCGATAATCTGGTAATCACTCTTATAAATATTGAAGAAGAGAAATTTTACAAAGAGCAAAATCATTACAGGAGAAACGAGGGCGATACTGCTGGCTTCAAAATTGTCAATCCGGAGATAAAACTTAACCTTTATATTCTTTTTTCGGCTCAAAAAAATGATTATAAAGAAGCGCTGAAACAAATTTCCTGTCTGATAAAAATATTTCAGGGGAAGTATGTGTTTGAAAAAGAAGATTTTGCTAAATACTCAGAAATTTCGGGCCTGGAGTCGCTGATCGTGGAATTGTTTCCCTTGTCGCTGGAGCAAAACAACAACCTGTGGCAGACCTTAGGCAACAAAATGGTGCCGTCGGTGATGTACAAGGTAAAAATGGTCAGCATACAGGACGACAAGCCGGCCGGCGAAAGTTCCGAAATCAGAGCTATTGGTATTGATATAGCCCATAAATAATAACAGATGAAATGGTCGTTGTATAAAAAGTTTTTTTCCGTTGATTTCTGTTATCAGAAGAATAGCGCCACGGGCACGACGAACTTGATGGTTATTCCAGCAGCCTCCACAATTGATTTGATGAGAAATTGCCATCTTGGATACCATACTTACGAAGGTGGTATTTTAGTATATTTTGAGGGGACAAAAGATGAAAATAACAACGAAAAGATTGTCCCCTGTTTTATGTCGGAAAGCCCGTTGGCTCTTTTTTTTAAGTTATACATTACAGATCTTGCTCTGAAAAAAAGCCTGGATTTTTTTCCTGATGCCGACCACGAAAAGTATGGTTTTCCGCTGTTGTTTCTGGGACAAAAGAACGATGCTTCGCCGGGAACGACCACGCTGGCGTATCAGTCCGTTGAATATAAGCCGGCCCGGTTTTATTACCATGTTAATGCAGGAGAAGCTGGTCTTCTCGCGAATTACGGGGCGTGCTGCGAAGTAAAAGATATTTTTGGGAAAACTGTTTATAAAAGCGCAGTCACTAAAACCATCACAGGAGATTTTGATTTTTGGATCGACCTGAGCGCTTTGCCTCCGGATATGTATTCTTTAACCGCCGGCAACAAAACGGTAACTTTTTTTGCCGATACCGGCAGCGAATTTCAGGACTGTTGTGCCGTTGTCAAAATTATAAAAAATGAATTTTTACCTTTTAATACCCACTGGAACAAAGTGGATGAAGGGACAGATTATTTGAAATTTTCAAAAACGATATATCAAAAATAACAAGTATAATAATTAAAAAACAAACAAAACATTATGGCAACATCTTACAAAACACCGGGAGTTTATGTGGAAGAAATCGCAAAATTCCCTCCATCAGT
>JAGNBV010000059.1 GCA_018004645.1 Bacteroidales bacterium | reverse complement strand
AAGTTCCCAGACATATTTATGCGTATGCAAAATATGCCATTAAATGTTCTCCCTCCTTTGAACTGGTTCCTGCTGTTTCTTACAACAATGTTGGTACTGTTCATTTATTAGAACTCAATGCTATGGCGAACATTAAAGACCGCGTTTCGGCAGGCCTTTCCTACCGCGGTGGAATCAACGCCAAAAGCAGTGAAAATGATTTACCCGCCATGGGAACCGACGCTCTGGCTATTATTGCAGGGATAAAGATTGTAGAACAGGTTCGCATCTCCTATTCTTATGATATAAAACTGGGTGGTATAAAATACGGATCTACCAAAGGAAGCCACGAACTGATGCTGTTGTGCCGTTTTGGATGTAACAACAAAGATCAGGAACCTCACCCGAGATTTTTTAACTAAGAGTATTCATATTTAAAAAAAATAGGCTGTTTCGATTAGGAGACAGCCTATTTTTTTGGATTGAGCAGGCTGTTAAAAGACTGTTTTCTTGAAAAAGATTGTCCGCAAACCTCCGAAGGCGATTGTCCATGCCATCAGAACAACCGGAGAACCCAAGTAAAATTCATCAAAATGTAACAAATGATGCCGGCACTAATGACCCGGTAAAATTTCTGATAACCAGGCTGATAATAAAACGCTGACTACGGGCCGTACTATATTCGGGCCGGCCGTCACTTTTTTTGCAAAGGCACAAAATAAAATATCATTAATTTTGGGGTAGTTTTATAAATATAACCCCAGTGAATAAAGAATCCTTACTGTTTACTCCCTCTAATATTGGCCCGCTGACTTTGCGAAACAGGAGCATACGTGCTGCCGCCTTTGAGGGCATGTGCCCGGGCAACCGTCCGTCGAAGATGCTGATTGATTACCATCGTTCGGTGGCCGCCGGCGGCATCGGCATGACCACGGTGGCCTATGCTTCGGTAACCCGCGACGGTTTATCGTTTCCGCACCAGTTGTGGTTACGTAAAGAAATCATTCCTGAACTGCGTACTCTTACTGATGCCATCCACCGCGAAGGAGCAGCCGCCTCCATACAACTGGGACATTGTGGCAATATGTCGAAAAGTGCCGTAGCCGGCAGAATGCCCTTGTCTCCCTCTGGCGGACTAAACATTTATTCGCCTACCTGGTCAAAAAAAATGAACAAAGAAGAGATTGCCCGGATTGCAGCAGCATACGGCGAAGCTGTAAACATCGCCCGCGAGTCGGGATTCGACGCAGTGGAGGTACATGCCGGCCACGGATACCTCATCAGCCAGTTTCTTTCACCCTATACCAACCACCGCAAGGACGAGTTCGGAGGGTCGCTCGAAAACCGTATGCGGTTCATGCAAATGGCTATGCGAAGTGTTATCAGCGCGGCTGGCAATGATATGGGTGTGGTCGTTAAGATGAATATGAACGACGGTTTTCGCGGCGGGATGCAAACGGACGAATGTCTGGAAGTGGCTCGTACCCTGGAGCAGGAGGGCGCCCATGCCCTGGTACTGAGCGGCGGTTTTGTGAGCCGGGCGCCCATGTACGTGATGAGGGGAAGCATGCCAATAAAAACGTTGACCTATTACATGAAAAATATCCCGCTGAAGTTGGGTGTGAAAATAGCCGGACGGTGGATGATACGGCCGGTTCCGTTCCGGGAAGCCTATTTTCTGGAAGATGCCCTGAAATTCAGGCAGGAGGTAAAACTGCCATTGGTTTATGTGGGGGGACTGATTTCCGGAAAGAAAATCGATGAGGTGCTGGATTCCGGCTTTGAATTTGTATCCATGGCGCGCGCCCTGCTGAACGAGCCGGATTTTATCAACCGCCTGAAAAACGACAGGCAGGCCGTCAACCAGTGTATATGCGCCAACTATTGCATTGCCCGTATGTATTCAATTGAAATGGCCTGTCATCAGCATCGCAGCGATGTGCCCAAATGCCTGCACAAAGAACTTGGCATTAAAAAATAATTCACTTTATAATGGGTTTGACATTACAGGAAACAGTGTTGATTACAGGCGGAAGCTCCGGCATCGGCTATGCCATTGCCAGGGAATTCGCCTCGCGGGGATATAAGCTGATACTGGTGAGCAATCAGCAGGAACAACTGAAAAAAGTTGCCGCAGAATTCAATGAAAAATTTAATACAGAGACACGTACCCTATTCCTCGACCTGGCGGCTCCCGATGCCGCTGAAAAGCTTTACGCGTGGTGTGACCAACAAAACCTTACGGTTGATATTCTGGTAAACAATGCCGGCATGTTGATTTTTCGCGAAATTGTGGAAACCGGTATGGAAAAAACAAAGAACATCCTGGCCTTGCACACAACGACGCCAGCCCTGATCTGTACCCTATTTGCCAAAGATATGAAACAAAGGCGCAAGGGCAACATCGTTATCATTTCGTCGCTCGCCGCTTATATGCCTTATCCCGGCATAGCGTTGTATGCAGCCACCAAGCGTTTTCTCAAAAGTTTCGCCCGTTCGCTGCGTACTGAAATGCTGGATTACCAGGTAAATGTTACCTGTGTATGCCCCGGAGCCGTTTCTACCGACCTGTACAACCTAAGCCAACGATGGCGCAATATTGCTATTAACACTGGCATCATGATGCGGCCCGAAAAACTCGCCCGGAAAATTATCCGCGCTATGCAGCGCCGAAAAGCGCTGCTGATACCCGGCTGGGTAAACAAGGTGGCATTGCCGGTGCTTGGCATACTCCCGCACGGCCTTATTGTGCTGATCAGACGGCATTCCCCCCTCCTGCCTCCCGACAAACAATAAATTTTTTACGACCCAATACCAGGTACCCCCGAATTATCTATTCAGGTTTTACTAGGTTTTTGAGATTTTTATCATGGCCTGGGTAAAATGATAAATCGCCCCACAGCTGCTCTCGCAAAAACCTCCCTGAGGTATCCAGCCTTTTTGAATCAGGTCGTTGACCTGCTTTATCAGGTCTTCTAATTTCGAATCGGTAAGAACCGTGTATAACATAAAATACAATTTTTGATTTTATTAATTTTGACTATTTTCGTCATAAAGTTATGATTTTTTTTACAAAAAAACCGGGTGCATGTTTTATAATTCAAAAAAATATTCAGGAAGGACTGAAAACAAACAAAAGTCCCTTTAGTAACAGAAATGTCTGAAACAAATAACAATTTCTAAATCTTAAAAAAACGTCAGATTAACAAAAATGTTTATATTAAAAAAAATGAGTATTTTTGGATAGTGAAAATTATTTTTAAGACCAAATAAAAAAATAAGATATGAAAAAAACCGCTATTATTATTGTGATTTTTTTGATTCTGGGTTATCCTTCAGCAGCCCAAAAAGACGGCTATAAAGCCATGTATGATTCGGCTATGACATATTTTTCCCTTCAAAATTATCAAAAAGCCCTGCCTGTTTTTTTACGGATGTACAATGCCCGGCCCGACAATGCCAATGTGGCCTATCATATAGGCGCTTCCTACCTGCACATGCCGTCAGAAAAGTATCAGGCGATACCCTACCTGGAAAAAGCCTGCCAAAAGGCCTCCAAAACTTTTTTGCAAAATATGGAAGAACAAAACGCGCCGGTCAGCGCCTATTTTGAGCTGGGCACTGCCTATCTGATTAATTACGACCTGGCCAAATCCATAGAAGCAACCACTAAATACAAGACTTTTTTCGATGCCAATGAAAAAAATGACCAGACCTTTCTTAGGGAAGCTGACCGCCAGATAGCCATGTGCAGCGTGGCACGGGAAATGCTGAAAAATCCCGTACCTATAAAAGTGGAGAACCTTAAAGGCAAGATCAACACCATATTCCCCGAATATGCCCCGGTGGTGGACAATTCAGGTAATACCATCTTTTTTACTGCTCGCCGTAATACCAATATGGGGGAAATGATAGAAGATAACGGCTATTATTTTGAGGATGTGTATTATGCCAAAAAAGACCAGAAAGGTAACTGGGAGGAAGCTATAAATGCGGGTGACAAGGTAAACACATACGACCATGAAGCCTCCATAAGCATCTCGCCCGACAACAAACAATTATTCATCTATAAAGATGATGGCGGCGACGGGAACATATACATCAGCAACTTTGCTGATAACGAATGGTCGGTGCCAGTAAAGATGCCTTCACCAGTCAATAGCAAGGCCTGGGAAACGCATGCCAGCCTTTCGCACGATGGCAACACCCTGTATTTTACCAGCGACAGGGAAGGCGGCCTGGGCGGTCTCGATATATACAAGGCTACACGGCAAGCCAACGGCAAATGGGGACAGGTAGAAAATCTCGGCGATACTATTAATACGGAATATAATGAAGAAGGCCCCTTTATTTTAGCGAATAATACGTTGTATTTCTGTTCCGAAGGACATAATACTATGGGCGGCTATGACATTTTTTACAGCAAACGTACAAAGGAAGGCAAATGGACCATACCTGTCAACATGGGATACCCAATCAACACAACAGATAACGACATGTTTTATACACCGGTAGATTCGGTAACCGCTTATTTTGCGTCAGTCCGGTTTGTGGACGATTTCGATGTCAAGGGATTTGGCAACCTGGATATTTATAAATTAACCATTCATAATCTGAAAATCAGAGGACTGGCACTTGATAAAAAAACCAACAACCCTGTTCCGGGCGCCCTGGTGTTCCTGATGAACGATAAAATGGTAATCATTGATTCGGCAATAGCCAACGAAAAAGGAGAATATTCATTCCCTGCAGATTATAATAACAACTACAATCTGAAAGGTCAAAAAGAAAACTATATCAACGGCTTTAATTCCGTATCCACTTATAATCTGGGCGAAAAGAAAGAAGTAACGGCCAACGTCTTGTTGGACAAACTCACGTTAATAATTCAGGTGACCGACGCAAAGACACAACAAAGGCTCCAAAAGGTCAGCGTACAACTTAAAGACAAGAAATCAGGAATGACAGAACTCTTCAGCACCGACGAAACAGGCGAAATCGTTAAAAACCTGACTGATAAAAAAATCAAGGACAGCCTGTGTTATGAGCTACAGTTCACCAAAGCGGGATATAATTCAAAAACCATTGACTATAAGCATCTTATTATAGCTGCAGGAGAAATTCTTATCCCGGAAAAACTCGAAAAAACAGATCCGATCCGTATCCGTGGGGTGGCTATGGTTAAAAATACCAAAGAAATTTTACCCGGCACCAAAGTCATCTTAATGGACAACAAAATGACCGAAATTGCACAGACGCTTACCAACGAAAAAGGCGCGTTTGTGTTTGATGCCGATTACGATCAGGAGTATTTGCTGAAAGGACAAAAACCGAGCTATACCGACGGCGACAATCAAGTTACCACCCCCGGGGTGGGTAAAGCCAAGGATGTTACAGCCGATCTGCTGCTGGAAAAAGTCATATATGTTTCTTTGAAAGTCCGGGTGATTGACGCAAAAAACAACCTGCCCGTAAAAGACGCTACCGTATCACTTAAAGATATGATTTCCGGCAAAACCGAACTGTTCACTTCCGACGCCAACGGGGAGTTGTTCAAACCTATTGGCATTAAAGAAATTAACGACAGTCTGAAATACGAACTTACCTTCAGCAAGGATGAATATCATACCAAAATTGCCGATTACAACTATCGCATTACTAAATCGGAAGAAATACTCATTGTAGAAACCATCGGAAAAATGGAAGTGGGTACTGATTTGGCAAAAATCATTCAAATAAAACCCATTTATTTCGACCTCGACAAGTATAATATCAGGCCGGATGCTGCTGTGGAGCTGGACAAAATTGTCAAAATCATGAATGAATACCCCACCATGGTCATTGAGCTGGGCTCGCATACCGACTGCCGTCAAACATACCAGTACAACGAACGCTTGTCGGACAACCGGGCCAAATCGTCAGCAGCCTACATCAGACAACGCATTACCAACCCTGAAAGAATCTATGGCAAAGGTTATGGAGAAACTCAACTGGTGAACGAATGCGAATGCGAAGGCAAAAAAGTTGTGCCATGTACCGAGGCCCAGCATCAAATGAACCGGCGTACAGAGTTTATCATTATAAAGTATTAAACCGCACACAGGCTTTTAACGCCCTGCCAAAAACACATCCTCCTCACTGGGCACATGCCGCTATGACCGGTTTGGCGTGTATTGCTCAAAAAATGTAACAAAAGCCCTATCTTTGCATGTACTCTCTTTTATCAGAGGGTATAAAAAAATTTATGAGCCTGATTGCGACACTCCAAAAAAGAATTATGCTCCTTGATGGCGCGATGGGCACTATGTTGCAATCATTCCGGCTACAGGAAAAAGATTTCAGGGGGACGCTTTTTGCCACTCATCCCGTGCCACTGCAAGGCTGTTACGACATCCTCAACATAACAAATCCTATGATTGTCAG
This sequence comes from Bacteroidales bacterium, assembly GCA_018004645.1. Lineage (GTDB taxonomy): Bacteria > Bacteroidota > Bacteroidia > Bacteroidales > CAIWKO01 > CAIWKO01. The sequence goes on along the minus strand of JAGNBV010000059.1, from coordinate 12,813 downwards.
CAGGATACACCACGATTATCTTTCCGCGGGGTCAGACATTATTTCAACAAACACCTTTAATGCCCAGGCCGTTTCTTTATCACAATTCGGGCTGGAAAAACACGTCCGGGAGATCAACCTGCAAGCAGCAAAGATTGCCAGGGCGGTAGCCGACAGGTTCAACAGCCGCAATACAATGCAACCCCGTTATGTGGCCGGTATCATCGGCCCTGCCCATGAGACAGGATCCGTACCGCATAAAAACCTCACACCTGGCTCACATCCCCTTGCATTCGACACCCTTGTCAGTGTCTATGCCGAGCAGGTAGCGGCACTGATGGACGGCGGCGTGGACCTGTTGATAGTGGAAACCATTTTTGACTTACACCACGTCAGAGCGGCATTATCGGCTTTAGCCAAAGTTTTTACTCAAAAAGGCCACAGCCTGCCTGTGATGGCCTCCCTGACACCAGGCGAAAAAAACGGGCTCCTTCTATCAGGACATACTACAGATGAGTTTTTAGCCCTTTTGTTGCAACAGGAGATACCTCTGCTTTCCGTTGGGTTCAACTGTTCGCCGGGAATAGGTGCCGCACGGCCCTATCTGGAAAAACTGTCAGCAACAGCCCCCTGTTTTGTGCATTATTATCCGGCAGCCGGATTGCCCGACCGCCGCGGCAAATACCCCGAAACGCCCGCTGGGATGGCAAACGCAATGAAACAATATATGCAACAAGGCCTCGTAAATATAGTGGGCGGCTGTTGCGGCACCACCCCGGAATATGTGGCGGCTATGGCAAAATTGGCAAAAAAATACCCGCCCCGCAATCCGCGGCCATACCAACATCAATGCTGATGCTAATCACCGTTCAATAACCCGTTTGATTTTCAAAATTCCGCTCAGTAATTTAATGGCGTAATTTTTGAGCCTGTTCAGCGCTTTTTTACGTAATTTGTAAATAATTTTAACATGACGAAAATGAAGAAATTTTTTGTTTTACAATTATGGCTATTCATTGCTTTCCTAAAAATTACAGTTGTCCAGGGACAAACGGCTGTTGACTACTATAACAACGGCATAAGCAAGTATATGGCGAAAGATTATGCCGGCGCTGTAGCCGAATACGACAAGGCTATCGCCATCGATGCCGGTTATGCTATGGCATACAACAACCGGGGACTGGCAAAATACAAGCTCAAGGATTATGCAGGAGCCGAAGCCGATTATACACTGGCGATAAAATACAAACCTGAATATGCCATGGCATACTTAAACCGAGGTCTGGCCAGGTATAACATTAAGGACTATGAGGGCGAGCTGGCCGACTACAACAAGGCCATAGAACTCGACTCCAAAATGGCTTCGGCTTACTACAACAGGGCGCTTGCCAAAGAAAGCATGAAAGACAGCGACGGTGCCCTTGCCGATTATTTAAAAGCTATAGAATACGACCCAAAATACAGTAAAACAGCATATTATAACATAGCCTCCATCAACTACAGCCGGAAGGATTTTACCGGTGCCATAAAAAACTTTACCCTGGCCATAGAAAACAATCCGAACGACTCCCGTTCGTATTTCAACAGGGGGCTGGCACATTACGAATTGGGGGCCTACGATAACGCCAAAACCGATTTCACTAAAACCACAGAACTCAACCCGCAACATGCCGAAGCATACTACTGCAGGGGACTGATAAAAGTTTTTATGGATGACATACCAGGAGCCATAGCCGATTACACCAAAACCATAGAAATAAATCCACAGCACGACAAAGCCTATTACAGCCGGGGGGTGGCAAAACAGGAACTCAAAGACCATGAAGGCGCCATCAGCGATTTTTCAGCCGCCCTTACCATCAACCCTAAATATGCCGAGGCTTATAATAACAGAGGAACGGCAAAATATAACCTGCACGACTTCAATGGAGCCCTGGAAGATTACTCTTTGGCCATAGATAACAATTCGCAATATGCCATGGCATATTATAACCGCGGGCTGGTAAAAATTGATTTGAAACAGCAGGAATCCGCCTGCCTCGATTTCAAAAACGCACTGAAATATGGAGAGGCAGCCGCTAAAGACCAGCTAAGCCGGCACTGCGAATAAAGTTCGTGACGGTTATCCTCTCGTTGCCGGTGTTTTGAATTTGTATTTTTTTAAACACCTGACTTCTTTTGCATACATAATGTAAAAATTTTTCTGATTAAAATTTCTGATTAACACTGTTATAAGCTAATAATGAATAATTTTGCACACTTTTTAAACCGACATGACCAAACGCCTTATCCTTCTTTTTCTGCTTGCAGGCAATTATGCGATGGCACAGCTAAACATCAATACCTCGCTGAATGCCAATCAGTTGATGCAAAATTTCATAGGCGGCGGCGTAACGGTTTTTAATGTGGTTTATACCGGCGGTAACGCTTCAAAGGCGACTTTTACCAACGGAAACAATACCAACCTCGGTCTTAGCGAAGGCATTATTTTGTGTTCCGGCAATGCTACCAATATTGCCAACCCGGCCACTTTTTTTATGTCGAACAACCTCAACCAGGCGGGAGATGCTACGCTCAACAGCATCAATAATGGCACCAGTACTTTTGATGCCGCTGTTCTGGAATTTGACTTTATCCCTGTTTGCGACAGTGTGAAGTTCAAATATGTTTTTGGCTCTGAAGAATATCCTCACTCCATCTGTTCGCAATACAATGATGTTTTTGCATTTTTCATAACCGGTCCTAATCCTGCAGGCGGAAACTATGCCAACCATAATATTGCTTTAATCCCTGGAACCAACCTGTTGGTTTCCGTAAATAGCGTCAACCTGGGTGTTCCCGGCCCCGGGCTTTCTGCGGCAGGCTGCCTGTCGCTGGGCTACTCAAACTATTATGTGGACAACCTCGGCCTTGGTGGTACCACCATAGCTTTTGGCGGTTTCACCACCCCGCTGACAGCACGCTGCAAAGTGGTGAAAGACAGCGTGTATCACATGAAAATTGCTGTGGCCGACGGGCAAAACGCCATCTATGACTCCGGTGTTTTTCTCGAAGCCAACAGTTTTTCGTCTAATGTATTAACTGTAAACACCTTTTATCCCGACACCGTTTTAGGACAAAATGCGATGGAAGGGTGTTCGGAAGCCATAGTTTCATTTATAGCCCCGGCAAATGTTACATCCCCCACCACCATTACCTACACCATTGGGGGCTCCGCCACCAACGGCGTGGACTATAACACTGTCGGCAACAGTGTTACTATTCCAGCAGGACAAGACTCCGCCGGTCTGGTGATACATCCCCTGGCCGATGAAAATACCGAAGGAGCTGAAACTATCATATTAAATATCACCTATGACTGTTTAAATATTATTGACACTATTTATATCATTGACAAAGTGTCCCTGCAGGTAACTTCCGGCAGCGATATGTCAGTTTGTTCGGGCAATTCGCTGGTGCTTGGCGCGGCAGCCACCGGCGGGGTGGCACCAGTGAGCTATGCCTGGAGCGGAAGTGCAGGAACATCCGACAGCGTGCTGATAACCCCCTCCGCCACCACTACCTATACCGTTACCGTTACCGACCATTGCGCCACCACAGCCACTGATAATGTGCAGGTTACTGTCACGCCATATCCGGTGCTTACCGTAGCTTCCGATGCTGCTGACATTTGCAGCGGAACGCCGGCAGGCATTTCCGCCTCCGGAGCCACTGATTATACATGGATTCCCGGCAATCTGTCAGGACCGGCAATAACCGTCAGCCCGGCAACCACCACCACCTACACCGTAACGGGCTCAGCAGGAGCCAATTGCACCTCTTCGGCAACCCTTACTATTCATGTTACCCACATTGATATTAGCGCGAGCAGCACAGCCGAGAGTTGCGGAAAAGCTGATGGCACGGCAACAGTAAATGTTGCGGGCAATTGCGGGGGCAACTATAGCTACGTCTGGAATACCATTCCTGTTGAAAACACTCCGGTAATAGCGGGCCTGGTTGCGGGAGATTATACGGTAACGGTATCATGCGGCGGGTGCAGCAACACAGCCACGGTAACCATTCCTCACTATGCCGGCCCTGAAGCTTCTTTTACGGCCAACCCGCCGGAGGTCTCTTTAGCCAACAGCACGGTGCACTTTACCGACAACTCGTCCGGCACCATCATAAGCCGCCAATGGGAGCTAGGCGATGGCACGGCTTCCACCCTGGCCTCATTCAGCCACAGCTATGACAAGACAGGCAGTTTTTTGGTAAGCCTGACGGTAACCGACGAAAACGGTTGCACAGGCAACACTACGCATACCGTAGTTGTCAGGGAGGCCTGTACGTTGTTCATTCCCAATGCATTTACTCCCAACGACGACGGATGCAACGACTTTTTCACTCCCTGCGGGATGAATATCGATGCCGATCACTTTCAGATGATAATTTTAAACCGCTATGGTCTTAAGGTTTATGAAACCAGGACATGGAACGGCAGCACCTGCCAGGGATGGGACGGCACGCTGAACAATAATGGCAACATCGAAAAAGCCGTAACAGGGGTGTATGCTTACCGCATTTTTGCCGGCAATAAAATTGACGGGTTTAAAACCTATACCGGCGGCCTCACGCTGATACAGTAGCGGAAAGCTGTTGATTATAAATTGTTTAGTGTATTTTATTTAGGGTTTGATTCTCAATTTTCACTTCTGTTTTGACCTAAAAAATTTATACGAATTTTTTTTAGTTTATCTTTTTTTTGCGCTTTTTTTAAAAAACTCAGATATGCTGTATTTGTATTTAAAAAGCTATTATAATATGGAAATAAATAGATTTAAAAAAAACTGTTAACCCCTTATTTCTGCACGATATTATTAAATTATTGCTTTAAAATCGTTATAAATAAATTGTTCATAAATCATTAATAAAAAACCGACAACAATATGTTTTTTTTGAATTTTTTTTTTTTTTGTGAAAGAAATGTAGCTTACATATGTGTTGAATTAATATGAATTACCAAAATAATTTTGATTGTGAAGCTCCTCAAAAATGCAATAATTATTTAATGATATAAACATAACCATATGAAAAAATGTATCTCAATCACAAAACGATGCGCCTTTTTATTGTTTTTACTCTGTGGTCTTTCTTTTCAGAATTCAATGGCAGTTGATGTTACTATTGGAACGGGAACTTCAACTACCTATAACAACCCCGTTTATTCGGGGTATAGCACTTCAACTGCATATAGCTATACACAGCAACTCTATCTTGCTAGTGAAATTACTACTGGGGGAGGAAGTTCAGGACAACAAATTTCCGCTATTAGTTTTTACGTTTCCACTGGGACAACTATAGCCGGTAATAAAACATGGGTTGTTTATCTTGGAAATACCACAAAGTCATCATTTTCAAACACCAGTGACTACGTTCCTGTTAGTTCAATGACACAAGTTTTTTCAGGCACTTTCAATTCCGGGTCTGCTTCGGGTTGGGTTTCCATTACTCTTTCCACGCCTTTCGCATGGAATGGAGACAATCTCGTTGTTGCTGTTTTTGAAAATAGTTCTGGCTATGGAACAACAACTTATCAATATACCAGTGCTTATAATAGGGCTATGTATAAGTATAGTGGCTCTGCCATTACTCCTTCTTCACCCGGAGCATTCAATAATTTAAATTCTAGCCGACCCAATATTAAATTAACGATGGGGTCAATGCCCTCCACGCCCACTACTTTATGGTCGCAGACCTTTTCAAGTTCAAGCAGTCATCCCTCAAATATTCCTTCAGCCCAACGTTCCGGCTGGTCACCTACTGGCTCATCAAGCTATGCCTGCGAAGGTTCGTATGCTTATTATAGCACGGTTGGCTCTGGCAACTATTTTGCCACGAGCAATTTTCACGTACCACGAGGTAAAGGTGTAAAAATTTCTTTCGACACGAAAAGATCCTCCGGGTCCAGCACATTGACATTATATGCAAGAGTAGGTGGGTATGCAAGCTGGAGTACTTTGTTCAACGAAAACAGTGGATGGATGAGGCTCCACAACAATGTTTCAGTTTCAACAACTTGTACTAACTACCAAGTAACAGTGCCTGGCGATATCTGTGGCGGACAGGATTTAAGTATTTGTTTTGTTGCAAACGATAATAATGTTGGTGTTGATAATATACAAATTACTGATGATGGCCTCGCGTCCACGGTGCCCAACATTGCGAGTTCGCCATATACTTGTAATTTTAATAGTTCAGATTATTTTTATGGTCCATACACCTGGTCAAGTTATTTTAGCAGTTCAGCAACCGGCAACATTTTTTCCTATCGGTCATATCGCTATGCTGGTGGTGATTCTTATGCCTCAATAAGTGCAGGTGGCGGCAATGATGGAAAAGTAAATCAGTTGCCTGTTTCGGGCGAAAATCATGTATTCCTATATAAAAATTCGGAAGATCCCGCTACACCAAGCCCTTCGGGTCTTCCTTGTTTTATCACCAAAGAATTTAATACCAGCACTTGTACCGGAAGTACTGCTACCTTGCGGTTCGCTTTTTTTACTACATATGCAGGGTATATCAGTAATGAGGATTATAGGTCATACTGCCCTAGAATTTACTATGCCACGACTAGCGATGGCACATCAGGGTATAGCTGGACACAGGCGACGGTGAATTATTATTTTCCGAATGGTAAATGGTGGTATGCGGCCACCTCTCTGCCCAAGGCCCAAAACTTAATTGTTGCTTTTGCAACAAAATCTTTGGGAGATGATTATACCAATATAGATGACATTAAAATTGTGAACAATGATTGCTCTATATGCACACTTACAGGAGGAACTATATCGTGCACATCAAATCCCGGGCTTAGCACTTACGCGCCCAATACTACCTACACCTTCACTATTGGTGCAACATCGGGGGCCACTTATTATAAGTGGATTATCCGCGACCTTACAACTTCGGGCAATCCGTTTTATTATGGAATCACGGCGGGCGCCACACCGGCAGTAATATCAGGCCAGGGAGCACAGACGGCTACAATTAATTTTGGAACAAGCACGAGCAATACATACAGGGTAATGTGTATTCCTTATGATGAAGATCCCGGTACGGATAATGCCCCTACGGATGCTTGCTATGCTCGACTCAGCTATTACAGTGATATTACTCCACTGGCTACCTGTACCGATCCCACCCTTACCGGCGCCAGCCAGGCAGCACCTGTATGCGGCAGCGGCTCTGCTACCATTAACCTCACAGGCATGGTGGCAAACAGCACCGGCAATGCTATTGACTATACCATCAACGGGGTATCCCAAACCCAGGTTACCGGTATCAACGCCGATGGATCGGGATCTGCCAGCTTTACTACAGCTTCACTAACCACTGGCAACAACGGGCAGCCACTGGTCATTACAAAAATTACCAATGGAAGTTGCTTTACCAATTTCAGCCAAAACCTTGCACTGAGCGTAAAATCATTGTTAAACGGAAATTATACCATCGGACCTGCCGGCGATTATCCAACATTTAGTGCCGCAGTATCGGATTTGATGAACTGTGGTGTAGATCCTGCCGCCTCTTTTGTTACCTTCAATGTTGCCAGCGGAACATATAATGAGCAGGTAACTATCGGAAGTTTTTCCAACCCCAATAATGCACCTGTTACCTTTCAATCTGCTACCGGAAATCAGGCAGATGTAACGCTGTCAACTCCCAGCAGTTCCTCTGCCAGCAATAATTATACGCTGCAAATAAATGGTGCAGATTATCTTAGATTTAAAAATATGACCATAGCACGAACCGGAACTAATACATACGGTACTGTGGTAAATATTTCTGGTAATGCCTCATACAATCAATTTTATCATATTGTTTTCTCGGGAATAAACGGATCGGATTACAAATCCTCTTCGGTGTATTCCGGAGATAATAACACAGGCAATACAAACAATTCATTTGATGGTTGTTATTTTTTTAACGGATATACCGGAGTGGACTGGCGCGGAGCTTCTGGAAGCCTGAAACCGAACATTTCAATTCTGAACAGTACCTTCGAAAATTACGCTATCGGGATTAATATGCATTATGTTCAGGGTGCGGTTATCACAGGCAATCATCTTACCAATTCATCAACCTTTGACCCTGTATCAAATTATGGGCTATTTGGATATTATGCCAATAATGGCCTGACAATTTCAAAAAATTATTTTAAATATAACACCTCGTCAAGCAACTATGGAATCGCTCTCAGTAATTGTTCAGGTAGTGCTGGTTATGTGGGCGATGTGTCAAATAATATGATAATAGTAGGCAGTACTTACGCTTATGGAATTTATGTTTCCGGTTCTTCGTACAAAAACTTTTATTTTAACAGTGTTTATAATAATGGCGCCTATGCTGCCGGTTATGCTTCTTTTTATATGGCCTCATCTTCATCTGTTAATGTTAAGAACAATAATTTTTACAGCACTGCTTTATATGCCATGAATATTCAATCACCAACCAGTGGTTTATCTTCATGCAACTATAATAATCTGTATTCAACCGGCTCAAATCTCGGCAATTGGGGTGGTACCGACTGTGCAAACCTGGCAGCCTGGCAGGCCACAAGCGGTAAGGATGCAAACTCAGTTTCAGGCAACCCGCTGTTTACCTCAGCCACCGACCTTCATTGCACTTCAGGGTCGGCTGCCAGCAATGCCGGATTGGTAATTGCAGGAATAACAACCGACTTTGATGGGGAAACCAGGCAAACCGGCACATCCCCTGTTGATGGTCCCGATATTGGCGCTGATGAATTTACGGGTTGTGTGGATTTTGCCTGGACAGGTGCCGTTAACACCGACTGGAACACTCCCGGCAACTGGTCGTGCAATACCCTGCCAACAAGTACCACAGATGTTATCATACCCAATGTTACCAACCAGCCGGTAGTCAATTCAACAGGTTATGCGGTTTGTAGAAACATAAGCATTGAAGCTTCGTCTTCGGTAACTGTCAACAGCAGCAAAGACCTCTCGGTCTATGGCAACTGGACCAACAGCGGGCAAAGTTTCACCGGCGACGGCACAGTGATCTTCACAGGTACTTCGGCACAGACAATAAGCGGTATCAATACTTTTGGAAACCTAACAATAAATAATTCAAGTGGGGCTACATTAACAAACACCACAAATCTTAAAGGGATTCTTACGCCGACACTAGGTACTTTAACAACAAACGACCATCTTACACTCTTGTCTACTGCTTCGCAAACAGCATTAATCGCCGGCACCGGTTCGGGCAGTGTCACAGGGAATGTAACTATGCAACGGTATATGGCGAACAGGATGGGTTATCACTACTACGCCTCGCCATTTGCTGCTGCACCTGTGAATGAGTTTACAAACGAAATCGGAACAATTATATCAGGGGATCCCTATGGTGGCGGTACTGATACTACACAGACGGTCACTCCTTTTCCTAATTTCTTTGCCTACGACGAAACCATGGGGCCAACCATGTCTATCGGCTGGACCGACGCCGGATCAACCCTGCAGCCCTTGCGCGGCTATTGCATCAACTTTGGTGCATCTTCAGGAGCACTCACCACCGACATAACCGGTGAAGTAAGTGACGGACCACAGAACTATGGTGTAACAAAAACCACAACTACCAAGCCCGGTGCCGATGGCTGGAACCTGGTCGGAAACCCATACCCCTCGCCAGTGGACTGGCAGTCGACCGGATGGAACAAAGCCTATATAAACGATGCCATTTATTATTTTACTCCCAATTCCCAATATTATGGCAACTACAGTTCTTTTGTCAATGGTTTTGGAACAGGTGGCGCAACAGGCATCGTTGCTGCCATGCAGGGATTTTTTGTGCGCGCCACGGGCAGTGGCAACCTGAGCGTTAATAATACTGCCAGAGTCAATAATCTTAATCCCGCATTTTATAAAACCCTCTCAAACACGCCCCTGCTAAGGCTTCAGGGATATCCTTCCCAAAACAGTTCGTATAGTGATGAAACCGTAATTTATTTCGACCCACAGGCCACCGGCGATTTTGACGGTAGTTACGATGCTTATAAACTGATGAACAACAGTCCCAATCTGCCTAACATTTACACGAGTTATAATGCCAGTCCCGCATTATCCATCAACGGCATGCCGCCGCTGTCGAATACAGATGTGGTGATTCCCCTGGGCTTTCTTACTCAAACCAACGGCAATTTCACCATCAATGCCAGCGAGATACTCAACTTCGATCCCTCGTTGCATATCTACCTGGAAGACAACCAAATGTCGGCTATTCAGGATTTGACAACAAACGCCACCTATACATTCAGTATGAATGCGAATGCCCCTCAGTACAGGTTTTTTATAAGGTTCTCACCTTCCATATTAACAGGTGTTGAAGAAAATGGCAGTTCCTTTGTTGATGCATGGGCCTCGGGTAAGGACATTTATGTAAATTACAGCAACAGCAGTCTGCAACCGGCCGAAATATCGGTTTATAACATGCTTGGGCAGACTGTAATCAGTGGCACGCAGGAAGGCCGTGGAACCATGCGTTACACGGTGGACAAACCGGGATGTTACATTATAAATGTAATCAACACCAACGGCAGCTATCAGAAGAAAGTAGTGATATTATAGATAATAATTTTACATTATTTACCGATAAAAAAATATTGCCATCATGAATAAACTGAAGCACATAATATTTACCACTTGTTTTCTGACCATACCTTTTTTTATAAATGAGATTTTTGCTCAGGCGCCGCCGCCCCCGCATCCGGGCGGCCCGAATTCCGCACCAATAAATGGCCTGGCTATTTTGGCGGCATTAGGTATTGGATACGGTGTTAATAAACTCAGGAAAAAAAACAAATGACGCTTTTTGTTTTTAGATAATGCTCATAAAAATGAATCTGATTTATTGCCTTTCTTTCTTTTCTTTGCCTCTTATCCTGAAGGACGGAAAAGAAAGGCAATATTCCATACAAAATTATTTTTTATTTTGATTTTTAAAAATGATGTAAAACACCAAAATCCCAACTTCCTTGCGGATAAGAGGTCAATACGACAGCTCAATTTACATCCTTTTTATACACTAATTTATTTTCAAAATGTTAATCCTGAAGGAAGGAAAACCATATTCCAATAAGGCTTTTCATTAATTATTCAATTTTTTACCGGACAATGGTGTTATTAATTATATGTTCAATTGTTTCTTTTATCTTTTCCAATGAGGCTTTTAAACTTTCTGTGATTTCATAATTTTTTAATCTTAAAATATTCAACCCCAATTTTTTTAACTCAACTTCACGCTTTTCATCATTATTTTTTACTTCTGCTAAATCATGGATATTACCATCTAATTCTATCACCAGTTTGTATTTATGGCAGTAAAAATCTACAACAAATCTGTTGATTGGGTGTTGTCTGCGGAATTTTAATCCAAGAAATTGATTATTTCTCAATGCTTCCCACAAAATTTTTTCGGCATCAGTCATTTTATCTCTGAATTCTCTGGCCTTCTCAAATGCAAAAGGATTAGAACCATAATGCATATCATTTATATTATCACTCATACAAAATGTTTTCGAGTATACCTTTCTTTTCTTTGCCTCTTATCCTGAAGGATGGAAAAGAAAGGCAATATACTATACAAAAATATGCTTTATTGGAATTTTAAAAAGGATGTAAACCACTAAAATCCTAACTTCCTTTAGGATAAGAGGTCAATACGACAGCTCAATTTACATCCTTTTTAAACACTAATTTATTTTCAAATTGTTAATCCCGAAGGAAGGAAAATCGTAATCCAATAAGGCTTTTCATTAATTATTCAAATCTTTACCGGACAATGGTGTTATTAATTATATGTTCAATTGTTTCTTTTATCTTTTCCAATGAGGCTTTTAAACTTTCTGTGATTTCATAATTTTTTAATCTTAAAATATTCAACCCCAATTTTTTCAACTCAACTTCACGGTTTTCATCATTATTTTTTACTTCTGCTAAATCATGGATATTACCATCTAATTCTATCACCAGTTTGTATTTATGGCAGTAAAAATCTACAACAAATCTGTTGATTGGGTGTTGTCTGCGGAATTTTAATCCAAGAAATTGATTATTTCTCAATGCTTCCCACAAAATTTTTTCGGCATCAGTCATTTTATCTCTGAATTCTCTGGCCTTCTCAAATGCAAAATGATTAGAACCATAATGCATATCATTTATATTATCACTCATACAAAATGTTTTCGAGTATGCCTTTCTTTTCTTTGCCTCTTATCCTGAAGGATGGAAAAGAAAGGCAATATACCATACAAAAATATGCTTTATTGGAATTTTAAAAAGGATGTAAACCACTAAAATCCTAACTTCCTTGCGGATAAGAGGTCAATACGACAACTCAATTTACATCCTTTTTAAACACTAATTTATTTTCAAATTATTAATCCCGAAGGAAGGAAAATCGTATTCCAATAAGGCTTTTCATCAATTATTCAAATTTTTACCGGACAACAGTGATATATTTTACCAACATTAAGCTCCGCTGGAGCTAATCTCCATAACTAATCCAGACAATTAATGCCAAATTAATATTACCGTACTAATTGTCCAGACTCAGGAAAAATACCAGCTTATTATTTTTCCTTAATAAATTTTTTCACCATACAGCCTTTTTTTCCTTCAAGTCTGAGAAGATACAATCCTTTGGATAGTCCGGCAATGTCGATCTGCATGTCTTTTTGGTCCATAGGTTGGGATAAAAACAACCTACCATTAATATCACAGACAGAAATCGTTATCTTGTCTGTTTTGGTAAATGAATCGTAGGTAA
>JAGNBV010000176.1 GCA_018004645.1 Bacteroidales bacterium | reverse complement strand
AACTTACCCTGAAAAAAGATTTCATTTTGTTGTCCGATCTTGGATATCCCAATGCCCAACTGGTTGCGGGATCGTACGATAACGGTTTCTGGCTTTTCGACCCGTTGACCAATCAGGTAGTCCGCTTTGACAAGTATTTAAGAGCCAGCCAAAACAGTGGCAATATTGCCGATATTACGGGGATTGAAGTAAACCCTGCATTTATGACAGAGGCCGACAATGTGCTCTACCTGAATGACCCGCAACAAGGCATTTTTTTGTTCGATCGCTACGGTACTTATCTGCGGCAGGTGCCTTTAAAAAATCTCAAGACCTTTCAGGTGTTTCCACCCCGTATTATTTTTCCGGAAGGTGGTAAACTGAAAATGTTCGATCTGAAAACTTTTGAAGAATCTGCCTTGGACATCCCCTGTGATGAAGAGCCCCTGCAAACCCTTTGGAATAATGAACGGGTTTATGTGCTTACGGAGAAGACATTACTTATTTTCCGGATGGAATAAGTCAGTGGCAAACTTAGAAAAAAACATGGGACAGAAACTTCAGGAGATTTCTATCAGTAACTCATTCTTAGCTACCATTTGCCCTGAAACAACATAAACCTTTTTAACGGTACCGGCCACCGGGGCAATTATTTCATTATCCATTTTCATGGCTTCCAGTATCAGTAGTTTATCGCCGGGGCTAACTGCAACTCCTTTTTCCACAAAAACATCTTTAATTTTTCCGGGGATAAAAGAGTACAATTTTTTGTGGTCGGCGGGTTTATGTGGTTTGCGATTTTCATATTTCCTGGTGTATAAGGTGGTATATTCTTCTCCCAGAACGGTAAGTTTCCGAAAATTGGGCTCGCTTTTCTTTGAATTTTTCATCTCAATGGATTAGAATGGTGGGATACCGTGTTTTTTTACCGGCCGGTCTTCTTTTTTCTGGGCCGATATTTCCAGGGCATGCAGTATAAATTCCCTGGTCTTGAGCGGTTCAATAACGGCATCAACATATCCGAAGGCCGCTGCAACATAGGGGTTGGCGAATTTTTCCTTATATTCTTCAATTTTTTTCTTTCGTGCTTCTTCGGGATTCGGAGCGTTTTGAATTTCGTTACGGAAAATAATATTGGCGGCTCCTTCGGGCCCCATGACGGCTATTTCAGCCGTAGGCCATGCCAGCACAAAGTCGGCTTTCAGGTGGTTTGAACACATGGCGATATATCCTCCGCCGTAAGCCTTGCGGAGTATCACCGTAATCTTGGGGACGGTGGCTTCGCTGTAAGCGTAAAGTACTTTTGCGCCGTGGCGTATCACGCCGGCGTGTTCTTGGTCGATGCCCGGAAGATAACCCGGCAGGTCAACCAGGGTTACCAGCGGGATATTAAATGCATCACAGAAACGGATAAAACGGGCTGCTTTATCCGAAGAGTCCACATCAAGCACTCCGGCAAGCACCATAGGCTGGTTGGCGACAAAACCTACCGATTGTCCGTTCATCCTGGCAAAACCTACCACGATGTTTGCTGCAAAACGTTCGTGAACTTCAAAAAAGTCAGAGTCATCACAAATAGCTTTGATGACAAGGCGCACATCGTAGGGTTTCTTTGAGTCAGTAGGGAAAATTTCAGTCAGTTTAAAGACTTTATTTTTAGGTTTTTTTATCGGGAAAGGATCGGCTTTTTTAGTGTTGTTCCAGGGAATGAATGACATAAGTTTTTTTATCTGGTCGAAACATTCGTTTTCGCTGGTGGCAAAAAAATGAGCGTTGCCGGTAATTTCAGAGTGTACAGCTGCCCCGCCCAGGTCTTCCATCGAAATTTCTTCGCCCAGTACCGTTTTGATGACTTCGGGGCCTGTGATAAACATTTTTGAAATTTTGTCCACCACAAAAACAAAGTCAGTGAGCGCAGGAGAATAAACCGCCCCGCCGGCACAGGGCCCCAGGATGACGGAAATTTGCGGAATGACACCCGAAGCCTGCGTATTTCGGAAAAAAATTTCGCCATAACCGGCCAGCGAATTCACACCTTCCTGGATACGCGCTCCGCCGCTGTCGTTGATACCTATGCAGGGCACTTTAAGCTTCATGGCGTGATCCATGATTTTCGTAATTTTTTTGGCGTGCATATAGCCCAGCGAACCGCCGGCAACAGTAAAATCCTGGGCATAGATACATATCGGGAATCCGTTGATGGTTCCTGTTCCGGTAACTACACCATCGCCGGGAAAATATTTCTTGTCCATGTCAAAATCTTTCCCCGCATGTTCCACAAAGAGGTCGTACTCATGAAAAGATCCCGAATCAAGTACTGCCAGAATCCGCTCCCGGGCAGTCATTTTTCCGGTGGCTTTTTGTTTTTCAATGGCTGCTTCTCCGCCGCCCCGTGAGGCGCCACGCATCCTGCGCCGGAGTTCTTCTGTTCTTTGCCGTAATGTCGTCATGTCGTTGAATATCCTTGTTATTTTTAGAAAATCCTTATTAAAACTCACAAAGATATTCTTTTTTTTAGGAGCCTTGGGCGACTTTTTTGTTAACCAATGTTAAAGGAATAATGTGTTTTATTTAAAAATAATATCTTTAAATACCTAAATGCCGGACTTTTTGTTGCAAATATTAATCGTATAACTTACATTTGTTCTGAAATAATCTGATTGTAAAAAAATTATGAATATCGAGGATGTCAGGGAATATTGTTTATCAAAGAAAGGTGTAACGGAGTCGTTTCCTTTTGATGCAACAACTTTGGTTTTTAAGGTGCTGGGGAGAATTTTTTTGTTGACCGACCTGGAAAGCGAATTCAGCATCAATATCAAATGCAATCCCGATCTGGCTGTTGAATTGCGTGAACGATATGACTGCGTTGAACCCGGTTATCATATGAATAAAACTTGCTGGAACACGGTATTAATCGATGGCGATATACCCGACAGCGAACTGTATCGCTGGATTGACCATTCATATGAGGAAGTGGTAAAGAAGCTGACAAAAAAGCAAAAGGAATTATTGGATCAGATGTAATGAATGAGAAAATTACTTTTTACCGGATTATGTTTGTTTTGCCTGAACAATGTTTTTGCACAGAAAGTTCTTATACTTGAAAATTTAAGCCTTGGAAAGTCGTATAAATTTTTTACCGGAGATGAAATCGGTATCAGAATAAATGACACGACTCCCAAAGTGTCGGGAAAAATCACGGAGATTCTGGATTCTTCAATAATTATTGCAAACCATACTGTTTGTGATTTGAAAGAGATCACTGTTGTTTATAAAGGAAGGCGCGGAATTCAAATTGTTTCTGCATCGTTAATGGCTTTCGGAGGACTGTTTTTTGGTCTGGATGTGGTCAATAATGTAATCAACGGAGACCGCCCTGTCGTTAGAGCGGATGTAACTCTGATTTCGGCGGCTGTGGTAGCCACTGGAGGAATTTTACAATTTTTTACAGCCCGGAAATGCGAAGTGAGCAAAGATAAGTGGCGGCTAAAAATAATCGACCAGATTCACGTTAAATGATAATAAAATGCCCAAAATTCCAAAGGAAGAGAACTCCTGGGGAGGAGTTTTTGTCTGGAATTTTGGGCCTTGAAGTGCTGACCTGGGATTTTTTACTCAAAAAATCCGTTTAACAAAATTATTATATCGTTGCAATCAGTTCTTTGATGATTGTCGTCATCTTTGGCTCTGCAGCGTTAGCGGCCTGTATCACTTCTTCATGCGACACTTCCACTATTTTGCCTTCCACGCCCAGGTCGGTAATAATCGAAACCGCAAACACAGGCAGGCCCATATGGTGCGCTACTATAACCTCGGGAACTGTTGACATGCCCACGCAATCGGCGCCCACTGTCCTTACATATTTGTATTCAGCAGGGGTTTCAAAACATGGGCCGGTAACAGCGGCATAAACACCTTGCTGGCAATGGATATTGTTTTTTTCAGCAATCTTCAGGGCTTTATTTATCAGGTCTTTGTTATAGGCAACATGCATATCCGGAAAACGCGGCCCGATTTCATCATCGTTTTTACCAATCAGCGGAT
>JAGNBV010000175.1 GCA_018004645.1 Bacteroidales bacterium | reverse complement strand
GCCAGTTTTCCTTTGTGGTAAAAGGCGGGCGGTGCGAAACCTGCGGAGGCGCCGGTGTTCAACAGATAGGAATGCACTTTCTGGGAAACGTGCAAGTGGTTTGCGATGTGTGCAATGGCCGAAGATTCAATGAAGAGACACTGGAGATAAAGTACAAAGGATTAAACATTTACGACATCTTAGAACTTACGGTTGACGAAGCCTGCGACTTTTTCAGGGAACACAAAAAGATCAGCGCCATAGCGGAAATACTGTCATCACTCGGCCTGGGTTATCTGAAACTAGGCCAGCCATCCACCACCTTGTCGGGAGGCGAGGCCCAGCGCATAAAACTCGCCGCCGAGTTGTCGAGGTCGGCTGCACAGCACACCCTGTATATTCTGGATGAACCAACCACGGGCCTGCATATGGCCGATGTGGAAATACTGCTTAAAGCGCTGAAAAAGCTTATTGCTAAAGGACATACCCTCTTATGCGTAGAACACGATCCGGCCCTTATTTTGCATGCGGACTGGATAGTGGACCTGGGCCCGGGCAGCGCTGCCGATGGCGGAAATATTGTTGCCGAAGGATTTATAAATGAAGTAATCAATCATCAGCAGTCAGTTACGGCACATGAACTCCGAAAATACCTCGAACGGGACGCCACTTTTTCCAGAACACAGAACCTGCCTTGCAGCAAAGAAACGATAGAGGCTCCCATCAGTATTTGTGGCGTGGAAACAAATAATCTGAAAAACATTGATATATCGTTTCCCATCGATAAAATTTCAGCGGTAACAGGAGTTTCGGGAAGCGGCAAATCTTCCCTGGTTTTTGGCTCACTTTATGCCGAAAGTCACCGGCGTTTTCTGGAAGGGATGTCATCTTATATGCAACAGTTTACGAAAAAAGCCGGCATCCCCATCGTAAAACAAAGCCACGGCCTAGTCCCGTCAATCGCACTACAGAAAAAGAATACTATCAAAAACCCAAGGTCAATAATATCAACCTATACAGGCCTTTACGACCTTTACCGGCTGATGTTCAGCAGGCTGGGAAAATCAGATTCTGACACTGACAGGCCCCTGTCCACCGCTTTTTCTTTTAACAGCGAAGAAGGCGCCTGCCCCGAATGCCGTGGCCTGGGCAGTATTACAGTGTGCGATGCTGAAAAACTGATTACCAATCCAGAAAAGCCTTTGATAGCCGGAGCAATGGATAACAGCAAAACAGGCAAATTTTACGGTGATCCTCACGGGCAATATATTGCCACATTACTCACCGTTGGCCGCACACACGGAGTAGATTTTGCTGTTCCTTACCAATCCCTGACTGCACAGGCCAAAGATCTGGCCATGCTTGGATGTGGTGATACTATTTTTGAGGTAGACTGGCATTACAAACGAGGAGCTCTTGAGGGAGTTCACAAGTTAAAAACCGCCTGGCCGGGATTTTTAAAACTTGTGGAGACCGAATACATACGAAAACACAGCGATGCCCGCGGCGAAGCCATACTCGACCTGATGAAAGCACTACAATGCAATCACTGTAAGGGATTCAGGCTGAAACCGGACATGCTGCACTATACCATTAACGGCCTGCACATAGGACAATTAACGGCAATGAGTGCTGACGAAGCAATAGAATGGTTTTCGGGGAATTTTACCGCATTGTTCCAAACAAGCCTTGAGAAAGAAGCTGCCGGAGTGTTCCGCACAAATATTATGGAACGCCTTGACGCATTGGTAAAATCAGGATTGGGCTATATCGCCACAGACAGGATCGTTGGAACGCTTTCGGGCGGAGAATTTCAGCGACTACAACTTGCCGGACTTGTCAGAGCTCCCCTCACCGGAGTAACGTATATCCTCGATGAGCCTTCATTCGGCCTGCACCACAGCGACCTGATTCCTATCAGCGATCTGATACAGAAGTTAAATGCAAACGGCAACACTATCATTATGGTGGACCACTCCCCCCTGCTGCTCGAAAAGTCAGACTTTTTAATAAAAATGGGACCAGGTGCCGGAAGCAAAGGCGGGCAGATAGTTTTTTCAGGAAAGATGGAAGAATATCCTCCTGAAACAACTTATCACACAGATATAAAAACAAACCATACAAAGCCTGACACTGGCCTGAAGATTGAGAAAGCACATGCCAACAATCTGCGTAATATAAACATCGAACTTCCCAAAGAAAGTATGACTGTAATAAGCGGAGTGAGCGGCAGCGGGAAAACCAGCCTGCTCGACAAAGTGATATTTGGCAGCTACCAGAAACATACACCAACGTTTTGTGAAGATATCTCGGGATTTGAGAATTTCAACAGCCTGATATATATTGAGCAATCCACACCCGAAACAAGACACAGTACCACCACAGGCGAAAAGCTTGGCATTTCAGAAATCATCGCGGGAATTTTTTCCGGTGCAGATACCAGCATGAAACAACATTATAAACCGGTTCATTTCACAAGAGGTTCACGCGAAAGCCGTTGTCCCGGTTGTGAAGGTTCCGGCATCAATACAGTAAGCATGGATTACTTCACTGATGTGGTTACACCATGCGAACGATGCGGCGGCAGCGGATATAAGGACGAGATTATGCAGATTACAGTGGAGGATAAAAACATTTTTGAAATCCATCAGCTTACGTTCACGGAATTAGCTGAATTTGCAGGGAGATACCTGCATGGTAAGCCAAAAAATAAGGCATTCCACATTTTACAACTTTTGGAAAAAACAGGCTTAGGACATTTATCCAGCGGCCGTTTGCTCAAAACGCTTTCGACGGGGGAATTGCAGCGAATAAAGCTGGTTGCCGGCCTGTTGACCAAAACAGCAGACAACAACCTTATCCTGCTCGACGAGCCCACAGGGGGCCTGCACCCTGCCGACACGGCACAGCTCCTTACACTTTTTGAAGAACTCCTGCTTGCCGGGAATACCCTGGTATGTGTTTCGCACGAACCAATGATGTTGCAGGCCGCTTCGGTAGTCATTGAACTTGGCCCGGGCGGTGGAAAACAAGGTGGAATGATTGTCTGCCACACTACAAAATAATTTGATCCGCTATCGAAAATACGCCTGTTTTATTAAATTTGCATTGAAAAGCATCCCGCACCATGAAAGTTTGTATAGCCGAAAAGCCCAGCGTGGCTAAGGAAATCGCACGCATATTACAGGCAAACAGCCGAAAAGACGGTTATTACGAAGGTAATGGATACAGGATAACCTGGACATTCGGGCATTTGTGCACACTGAAAAACCCTGATGACTATACGCCCGAGTGGAAATTCTGGAAGTTGAACACCTTACCGATGATTCCGCCCCGGTTTGGCATAAAACTCATAGAAAACGACGGAATAAAAAAACAATTCAACACCATAAAAAATCTGGTTTCCGAATGTAGCGAAGTCATCAACTGCGGTGATGCCGGCATGGAAGGTGAACTGATACAACGCTGGGTACTTACCAAAGCCGGGTGCTCAAAACCTGTAAAACGTCTGTGGATTTCATCGATGACCGACGAAGCTATCAAAGAAGGTTTTGAAAAACTCAGGGATGGCAGAGACTTTGACCGCCTGTATTCGGCCGGCAACGCCCGTGCCATTGGTGACTGGCTGCTTGGAATGAATGCCAGCCGCCTTTTTACACTAAAATTCGCCGACGGCAAAGGTGTTCTTTCTATCGGAAGGGTTCAGACTCCCACCCTGGCACTCATCGTACGCCGGTATGAAGAAATCCAGAATTTCGTTCCGAAACCCTATTGGGAAATAAAAACCAATTACCGTGAGGTGATTTTTACTTCAACGATCGGGAGGTTCAGTACGGCAGAAGAAGCTGCACAAGTTATCGAAGAAATTAAAGATAATCTGTTTGAGATTGTTTCATTCGAACAAAAAAAAGGCAACGAGGCGCCTCCCAAACTGTTCGACCTGACCGCATTGCAGGTTGAATGTAACAAAAAATTCAGCTTTACCGCCGATGACACCCTTAAATACATACAAAATCTTTATGAGAAGAAAATGGTGACATATCCCCGCGTGG
>JAGNBV010000174.1 GCA_018004645.1 Bacteroidales bacterium | reverse complement strand
AGATCGATGAGATGCACATCAAAATCTTTTATGGCTGAAGCGATGGTGAGCAAGCCGAGTGGGGGGCCTACCAATTTTTTGTGTATAAAATGCCGGGCTTCGGCCGGAGCAAATTCCAAAATTTTGTTTTCGGGTGAACGTGGCGGATTAACTAAAAGTACTTTCATAAAATAATAATCAAGGCAAAGATAATTTTTTTTGTTCAGTTAGTTTCTGCTGATTTACTGAAAGTAATGCCTGGGCAGGGCGCAAGTGCCGGACAATGTGAATGTTGGGTGAATATGTTTGAAATATATATGTGGTTATTATAAAAATTTTCTTATGGCAAAATGTTTAATTTTTTTAATTTTGTCTGCTCAATGGCTAATATTCTGGTTGCATCAGTACCCTTGTCGGGGCATGTTAATCCTGCGGTTCCGCTGGTAAAAAGGTTGATAGCTTCGGGGCATACCGTAGGCTGGTATTCCGGAAAAAGCTACCGTCAACTGATAGAAAGCACCGGAGCCAGGTTTTACCAGTTTAAAGAAGCCAGAGATTTTCATGACAGTACCATTAGAACCGAATTTCCTGACCTTCCGGCGAAACCTCTTTTGCGGCATTCCTCTTACTATATCAAGCATGTATTTTACGATAATATGCTTGGGCAATATCTCGATTTGCGCGAGATTCTGAAGGAATTTCATGCCGACATCCTGCTGACGGATGAATGGTTTACCGGCGCCATTCCCTATGCCGAAAGCAAAAAGCTTCCCTGGGTGGTGTATTGCAATTCTCCCTTGTTTTTTTACGACGATGAGGTGCCTTTTCCCGGAGCCGGTATCTATCCGCGGACCGACAAATATGGGATACATCGCAACCGCATTGTCAACTGGATGACCACGCGCCTTTTTTTTAGCGGGGTGCAGCGTTATATTAACCAGATACGCTATGAGATCGGCCTTCAGCCGATGAAGCATTTCTTTCTGATCAACAATATTTTTATCAGCCGCCTGTTTATAAAATTCAATACCCGGGCGTTCGAGTTCACCTGGAAAAATCTTCCCGGACAGATTCGTTTTGTGGGTCCCGTGATTCCTGATTATAGCAACGCCGGTATTTATGAGTGGGTGAACAGGCTGGATGGCAGCAAACCAGTAATTTTTATCACGCAGGGCTCCGTAAATATTGATAATTACAACAAATTGATTGTCCCTGCCCTTAAGGCCGTGCAACATATTGATGCACAAATACTTGTTGCCGCCGGAAAAGAATTTGTGGAAGACCTGAAAGGGCAGTTTCCGCAAAAGAATATTATTATCGAAGAGTTTATGCCTTATGCCCTTGTCTTGCCAAAGGCAAACGTGATGATTACCAACGGCGGTTTCGGAGGCGTGATTACAGCTTTGAACTTTGGTGTCCCGCTGGTGGTGGCCAGCAACTCGGAGGACAAACCTGAGATTGCCGCAAGAATAAAATATTTTAAGGTAGGGATAAGTCTGGGGACAGGTCATCCTACCTCCAAAAAGATAAACAAAGCCGTAACTGAAATTTTTTCAAATCCGGTGTATCAGTTGAACGCCCGGCGTATCAGCGAAGATTTTCAGCGGCACGATGCCCCTGCCGAGGCAGCCAGCCTTATCGAAGAAGTTCTCAGGGCCGGAAAC
Source organism: Bacteroidales bacterium (assembly GCA_018004645.1). GTDB lineage: Bacteria > Bacteroidota > Bacteroidia > Bacteroidales > CAIWKO01 > CAIWKO01. The sequence continues at coordinate 2,436 of JAGNBV010000174.1, read as the reverse complement.
TGATATTTTTGTTTACCAACACCTAAAAAAGCTTATTTTTGCATTCCTTATAATCGAAAGTATGCAGGGCATTATACGTATTTCAGGCTTGAAGAAAACATACAAAGGCAATCCCGAGGTGGTGCTGAAAGGAATCGATCTGGAAATTTTCGCGGGAGAGTTTTTTGGATTGCTGGGCCCAAATGCAGCCGGAAAAACCACCCTGATATCGATTATTTGTGGATTGCTCAGGTACGACCAGGGTCGTGTCGTTGTGAATGAGATAGATATGGCAAACCATTACCGGAAAATAAACCGGTTTATCGGGCTGATACCACAGGAAATAGCCCTCTATCCCACACTGACCGTGAAAGAAAACCTGGCGTTTTTTGGCCAGATGCACGGATTGTCGGGAAAAACACTGAAAAACAAGATAGATGAGTATATTGAAGTGGTGCAACTGGAGCATCACGCCGGCAAACGTATTGCCACTTGTTCCGGGGGAATAAAACGCCGCGCCAACCTTGCAGCAGGCCTTATTCATGATCCGGCTATCGTCTTTCTGGATGAACCTACCCTGGGTGTTGATGCGCAATCAATGAACCTCATTTATGAATACCTGAAGAAACTTAACGGAACCGGAAAAACCATCATCTACACAACACATTACATGAAGGAAGCTGAAAATCTGTGTAACAGGGTAACCATTATTGATGATGGCAGGATAATATCCAAAGGTACCCCTGCTGAACTGATAAAAAATAATCCGGGATGCAGCGACCTGGGACAGGTATTTATTAAGCTGACCGGAAGAGAATTAAGAGATTAAGCTATGAAGCATTTGTGGGCAATTGTCAAAAAAGAATATATTCAGGTAGTCCGCGATATACCCGGACTGATCATACTGTTTCTTATGCCCATGGTACTGATTCTGGCTGTTACCGGCACCCAGGAAAATGCCTTTGAAGAACTAAACGACAGCAAGGCTGAAATCCTGTTTGTTGATGATGATCATGAATACCTGAGCAAAACTATTGAAGACGGACTGGCCAAATCAGGATATTTTCATGTTGTCAAAGAAGTCAGGGGTAAAACACTGGATGTGAATGCGGCACAGCAGGAAATTGCTGCCGGAAATTACCAGGTAGGCATAGTTATTAACCGGGGAGCCACGGCCTTTGCGCGCGAAAAAGCCCGGCAGAGGATACGCAAGAGTTTTGTAAACGACACCCTGTCCACCCCGGCCCAGACTCAAAGTGATCAGGTAAAAACAGTTAGTATTATTTACGATCCGGCCACCCGCGATTCTTATAGGAATGCGGTAACCAGTTCGTTACAGCGGCTGATACTCTCGGTAGAAGTCAAAATTATCCTCAGCACTTTTTTTGATGCCCTGCCCCAGGAGCTCAATGCCCAGATGCGACAACCCATAAAGAGTTATTTGCTGGATCAGCTCAAAGTAATGGAAGGCGTATTTACCGAAGAGTTGAAAACCCGGCTGGGTGAATACCTGCCAACTGATTTTCATATCAATGCCCAACCACGCGAAATAAAATTCGATATGACGGAGGATATCCGCAAAGGCATAAAATTCAACGAGGACTTGGAAAGCGACAAGTTGATCACTATTGATGAAAATCTTGCCCAGAGTCAAAATGCGGTTATAAAACCCACGCTGGTTCAGAATAATGTGCCGGCTTTTGCCCTGTTTGCCATGTTTTTTATCGTTATTCCGCTGGCCGGCAGCATGCTCACCGAGCGCAACGAAGGCACATACAACCGCATACGGACCCTGCCGGTAAGATATATAACCATACTCTGGGGAAAAATTGTGGTTTATGCCTCAATCTGCCTGCTGCAGTTGATACTGATGATCATCACCGGAATGTATCTTTTGCCTTTGATTTATGGTATGCCGCCCCTTGAACTGGGAAGCAACATTTTTGCTTTGGTATGTGCTGCCTTTTCGTCGGCTTTTGCTGCTATCGGGTTTGGACTGTTGGTGGGGACTTTTGCTTCCACACAAAGCCAGGCAGGGATATTTGGCTCTTTTATGGTGCTGATTTTAGCTATCCTGGGCGGTATCTTCCTTCCGGTGTACATGATGCCCGGGCCTATGCAGGCAGCCAGTATCGTTTCTCCCGTACGCTGGGGAGTGGATAGTTTCCTGGACATCTTTGTCAGAGATGCTACCATCGATGTTATCGGGGTAAACCTCATCCGCCTGAATGTGTTTTTTGTGGTATCTTTGTTGATTGCCTTGCTGACCTTTGTCAGGAGAAAATAATCAGATAATTTATAATTATGTCTTATGAAAGAACAAGAAGTAAACAAGGATTATAAAGTAAAGAAATACATTTTATATGCCGAAAAAACCGATGGCACTTACGGCCCGGTAGAAGGCGGCTCGTATATGATGGAAAACGAACTGGATGATTTCTGGTTTAAGAAAAGCCA
>JAGNBV010000058.1 GCA_018004645.1 Bacteroidales bacterium | reverse complement strand
CTTATAAAACATTTCACCTCCTTCACTAAAATGCGAAACAGAAGACGAAAGAAGCGAAGCACTTTCAATACCCCTGATCGTCATATTCTGAAGATCAATGGAGGCAAAAGTTTTAAAAACTCCTTTAACAGGGTCACCGCTTGTAAAAATCGCATAATCTGAATAAAAATCATCGGCATTCATATCATTTGATGCAGGATAGTAAGAAACATTAGGCGTTTTCACTGTGCCCTTTATTATGGCAGCGTTAGGATCAATTTTCACAATTCCTGACTGGCAATTGAGGATGATTTCATTTTGTTTTGGGAAATAATAAAGCTTCCACGAAGCGCCAAGTTTTTCTTTTGAAACAGGGATACTGTTTGAAACATCACCGGTTTTTGGATCGAGGATGAAAAAATTCTTATCTGTAGCACAATAAAGTTTACCATTTACATACTCAATACCTGCAATATAACTAAACTTATCCTTTACCTTCTTGGCAATGGTTTCAGAACTCCATACAATATTACCACTGGAAGCGTCATAAGCTTTTATCCCATATTTGTCCTTACTGTTGTATTCGTGGCGATAAGTAGTATAGGTAACATTATTAGTAGTTGTGGTTATCTTGGCACATTTGATAGCAGCTCCGCCATAACCCATAATAAGAATATTATCAATCTTCAATAATGTCGGTATCTGCTGAGCATCAGGGAATTTTTCAGTTTCCCAGATTTTTGTACCGTTATCTGCGTTATAGCAAAATACTTGGTTTTTCACTTTATCCACAACATAAGCTTTTCCATCGATAACAAGCGGATCAGGAGCAGGAAAGGGTGTCAACAGGACTTTATTAAGCCCCTGCGTTTTAGTATCTGAAGTCGAATAAAAACATTCCCATAATTTTTGTCCGCTGTTTATATCCAATACAGTTAGCCCGTCATTAGCTTTCATCGCGGGGTCATGTTCAATAAATATTTTCCCGTCCTGATAAAACATCTTGACAAAAGGGGTATGATTAATCCAGTCAAAAGTATAGGCTATAGTATATTGCTTCCTCCATAATTCTTTGCTACTGCCTTCTTCATAAGCAATGAAGTTCATTTTCCATGATGGTACGTTCATTCCTCCGAAAAACGCGAAAAACGAACTGGTTTCACCCTGCATAATAACATACATGTTTTTTTCGGGTACATTTAAAACTGTAGCAAATTTGCGATCGGCTAAAAACTTTTTCTTGTTGAAATACGGTTCGATATCGCTTACTTCTTTTCCTTCAATTGTAGTGAGATAAATTTCACTTTCTTTTCCCGTGATAATTTTTACCAGGTCGTAATATTTCATGATGGCACAGTCAAATTCTTTGGCTTTACCCGTTAAATCGAATTTTTTACTCCAGATAACTTTTCCTGTCTGTACATCAACAAAATCGACATTTTCTTTGGTTGGCAGCAGGACACCATTGGTTTGCGGGTCAAAATAAAACCTAAAACCGTCTGCCAATTTGTATTTTCCGAAATCCGAAACATACAAGTCGCTCTTCCATAATAATTTGCCTGTTTTCCCGTCAAGAAAATACTTTGTGGCAACACCTTTCTTAGTGTCCTCGTCAAAAACAAGCACCACATTGGCATATTGGTTCCAATACTGGTTCGCAAATTTTTTATTGGCAAAATCCCTTTCAAAATTCACCTGCCAGAGAATTTTTCCGGTAGTACCATCCACCATTAGCATATCGGCTTTAGTAGAACATAAAAAATATTTAAAATCATCAGTGTGTGCGAAATTGATCAGAGAAGGTGTGAAGGGAAGTTTAATGCTTTGCGCTAATTTGAACTCAGGGCCTTTGGCCAAGGTGTTAAGACTTATAAACAGCGTGAGTGCAATAATTAAAAAAACTGACAATACTGCAGATAACTTTTTAGGTGCTTTTTTTGTTTTCATAAGGTTTTGTTTAAATTTATAATTAACTTCATAATAATTATTATACGTTTTAAGATTTATTTTACTTCATAAAAGAACTTTCAAGCAATTTTCAAAAATAGAACAAAAATATATTACATCAATTATAAATATAAATACATTTTTATCGTTCAAAATTACTGTTTAAATTTTAAATAAGATAATTTTTAACAAAAAATATTCATATAATTTTCTATATTACCACTTAAACAACAAAACTAATAAATATTTATGCGGTCATTTGTTAATTTAGTAAAGTCAACTAATTGGTAGACGTATGATACAATGGAATGATATTAAAAAAATAAAAGGAAGTTCTTCTGCAAAAAAAATAAAGAGTTATTTTTTATTCAGAATAAATTTTTCAAGGGATAAGTGCTGTATTCCAAAGCTTTGAAGCAATATTCAGCATTTCAGCAAAACTTGAGACAGTAATCTGCTCACTCTCAATATAAAGGTTTCGTGAAAAATCTTTCAACTCCAAAGTCACCTCGTGCCTCAGGTATTTAGTATTCAGGTTTCCCTCCCCCAGCCTTATCCGGTCAAGAGCATCTGCATCTTTCAACAGGGATGTTACCAAATAATGTGGATGATCTTTCTTAAGTTCAAAATATTGAGAATGATTTGAAACAGCAGTTTTAATGACGTTTATATCATCAGGGGTTAAACCGTATTTTTTAAATAATGGTATGAATTCAGGCACTTTATGCTTTGCAGCCCTCGGGCCGTGCATTATACAGAAACCATCATGTGTTCGAGCCATATCATGAACTAAAGCTGCGCAAAAAGCAAGCAGGGTCTGATGAACCAGATTCATCCTTTTGCCCAAAACCAGCACATGGCACATGACGCGGTAAGTGTGCAACTTGCCATGAACCGTGCTTTCATGGATAAAATATCCGGGTTTAATGTCGAAGTCGGCAGGTGTTAATAACATATCCAACAAAATTACAACAAAACAAACCAAGCTTGGCAAAAACGGGCATTAAAAGCATATCTTCTGCAAAAAATTCATTAATTTTTATTACTTTTGTTGCCCTTATCAAAAATAATTAATTTATTCATTCAAACTAATAAACACATCATGAAAAAAGTAATTGTAGTGCTTTGTATTTTCGCTTTTTACTTCTCCGCCACAGCGCAAACCTCCAAGATTAAAATCAAAACCCATGAGGATTCTGTTGCTTATACCCTGGGTTGTAATATTGGCGCAAATCTGAAAAAGAACCTCGAATCAGATTCGCTGAACCTCAGCAGGGAAATTATTGCACAGGGTGTGAGGGACGCGCTCAACGGTCCTGATAAAATGTTATTTTCCGAAGAAACCAACCAAAAAGTCATGATGCAGTTCCGTTCCGAGATGGAAGCCAAAATGGCTGCAAAAAGCGCAAAATCCGCGTCGGCAGCCAAAGCAGAAGGAATAGCATTTCTTGAAGAAAACAAAAAACAAGCCGGAATTACTACCACGCCATCGGGATTGCAGTATCGTGTGATACAGGAAGGCACCGGCGCCACTCCCGACATTAACAGCACCGTTTCGGTACACTACGAAGGCAAATTTATAGATGGCCGTGTTTTTGATTCTTCATACGAGCGAAACCAACCTGCAGATTTTCCGCTAAACGGTGTTATCAAAGGGTTTTCAGAAGCTTTGCAGTTAATGAAAGAAGGCAGTATCTACGAAGTATTCCTCCCCTCCGACATTGCCTACGGCGATGCAGGAAATGCAGGAATACCAGGCGGTTCCACGCTAATCTTTAAAATCGAACTTATCAAAGTGAAATAGCGGAACCCGCGTCAACAGGCAGTTCCTTATGACCTGTTCTGTTACTGTTTTTGCTCAAATAGCCTGATGAAAAAATTTTTTTGTTGCCTGTTTTTTTTCCACCTGTTCTTTTGTTGCACGGGCTATGGACAAACCGCCGGCTGTACCGACCCTTTAGCCACAAATTTCAATGCGGCTGCCGACAGTAACGATGGCAGTTGTGTTTATGCCACAGCATCGGTGGCTCCCGACACCTCTTTTATTCTTTCATCCAATCTCTCCGAAACATCAGGGTTGGTATTTTGGAACCATTATCTTTGGACACACAACGACAATACCGACCTGAATCTATATAGCCTCGACACCGCCAGCGGCGCGATAGTGCAGCCATTTGCGCTAAATGGTGTGGCAAATATTGATTGGGAAGAAATCTCACAAGACGACAATTATATTTACGTTGGAGATTTCGGAAATAACGCAAACGGCAACCGTACAGACCTGAAAATTCTTCGTATCGAAAAAAACTCACTCCTGCTAAATGCGCCGGCTATTGACACCATCAACTTTTCGTACTCAGACCAGACCACCTTTACCCCGACTGGCGCCTGCAATACGGACTTCGATTGCGAAGCCTTCGTGGTAGCATCCGACAGCATTTTTTTATTTACCAAACAATGGCTCAGCAAACAAACAAGTTTGTACGCACTGCCCAAAACCCCGGGAACTTTTACCGCAACTTTAAAATCAACATTTAATGCTGATGGATTGATTACAGGTGCTACTTATCTTCAGGACAAAAAACTGCTCGTGTTGTGCGGCTACAGTAGCACATTGGCGCCCTTCACCTGGCTGTTTTACGATTTCAAGGGTTATGATTTTTTTGGAGGTAATAAAAGAAAAATATCTCTGGCCCTGCCCATACACCAGATAGAAGGTATCGCGACCAGCAATGGCTTGCTTTATTATTTCTCAAATGAGTATTTTGCAAGATACAAGGTATTTACCTGCGAGCAAAAACTTCATGTGGTTGACATGAGCCTGTTTTTGAGTAATTATTTGCTGGGAACACCGGCAGGTATCAGCGAAACAGAAGTAATAACGGACCATAATAACATAACGATTTATCCAAACCCCGGTAAAAATATCATTACCGTAAAACTCCACCGTACCAACACTGCAAAAAACTATTTCATCTCAGAAATGACCGGAAAAATTGTTCAATCAGGAAATTTGCCCGGTGACAGCAACATTATTAAAGTCAACAAACTTAAAAAAGGCACCTACCTCCTGAAAATCGGAAATGATAATGTGTTTAAGTGGGTCAAGGAATAATTAAAAACAACATCATTCATTAAAAGGATTTTATGAAAACAAAATTTCGTGCATTTTTATTTATTGTCGTTCTGCTGCCAGGGCTGGTAACAGCTCAGGTTAAGCCCTTGTATAAGCCGGTTACGGTGGAAGACCTATGGCTTAACTATGCTTATTATCCCGAAAGGGCCGACGAGATAATCTCTATGAACGACGGGGAACATTATCTTATTTTGACCAATGAATATACCATTGACAAATACGCTTATGGCAGTCCCGAAAAAGTTAGCAGCCTGGTAACAAAACAAATGCTGATACCGGCCAACGACACCAGGGCTTTGAAAATTGAATCGTTTGAACTCAATAAAACCGAAACAGCCCTGCTGATAAAAACCGACGCAGAAGCCATCTACAGGCATTCAGAGATTTCTTTTTATTATGTGCTCGATCTCACCTCCAACAAACTCACCGCCATTTCAGATACCAAAAAACAACGACTGGCAGAGTTTTCGCCCGATGGCACCATGGTCGCTTATATTATCGACAACAATCTGTACGTAAAAGATTTAAAAACCGGCAACAGCACTCAAATTACCAACGACGGGCTTGTCAATAACATCATCAACGGGACCACCGATTGGGTTTATGAAGAAGAATTCAGTTTTACCAAAGCCTTTTTCTGGTCACCCGACAGCAAAAAAATTGCGTTTATCCGTTTCGACGAAAGCAAGGTAAAAGAATACCAGATGACTACTTACGGAGAGCTATACCCCGAGCAGTACAAATATAAATATCCTGTGGCCGGCGAAGACAACAGTGTGGTAACGGTGCTGGTGTACGACATGAGCAACCCTTCAGCCGCAGCGATGAGAACCATGGATATCGGCACGGAAACCGACCAGTACATTCCAAGAATCTGCTGGACAGAAGACCCGAACACCCTCGCCATCTTCCGTATGAACCGCCTGCAAAACAAACTGGATATACTGCTCGCCAATGCGGCCAGCGGAAGCAGCAAAGTATTCTTAACACAGGAAAACAAATATTATATTGAGATCACGGATGATTACAAATTTCTGGATGATGGCAGGCGCTTTATCATTATGAGTGAACTGGACGGCTGGAGCCACATCCACATGTATGACCTCAACGGAAATCACGTACAACAGATTACGCGGGGTGAGTGGGATGTGATAAGCATAAAAGGCATTGACGAAGCCAATCAGACAATTTATTACATATCAGCCGAAAGCCAGCCATATAACCGCGATTTGTACAGTATAAAATTTGACGGCAGCGGAAAAAAAAGATTGCTCAAAAAAGATGGAAGCTACGAGGCAGAATTCAGCAAAAACCACCAGTACTTTGTTGGCACATACAGCGACGGCAACACCCCGCCGCATTTTGCCATTTACAACAATAAAGGCAAAGAATTGCAGGTACTTGCCGATAATCAGAAACTAAAAGAGAAAACTGAAGAATACGGTTTTACCAAAAAAGAATTTTTTAGTTTTACCACATCGGGAACTATCAGCCTGTATGGGTATATGATAAAGCCTCCTGATTTTGACCAAAACAAAAAATATCCCGTATTGATGAACGTTTACGGTGGCCCCAACAACCAATATGCCCTCAACGAGTGGGACATTTTTGATATGATCTGGTACCAGCACCTGGCACAAAATGGTTACATCATCGTATGTGTTGACGGGCGCGGCACCGGCTCCCGGGGCGAGCAATTCCGTAAATGCACTTATATGGAACTCGGAAAACTTGAATCCGAAGACCAGATAGAAACAGCCAAATATCTAGGCACCCTGCCCTATGTGAATTCAAAACGCATTGGCATCTGGGGATGGAGTTATGGCGGTTTTATTACTTCACTCTGCATGACAAAAGGCGCCGATTATTTTAAAGCCGGTATTGCCGTGGCCCCGGTTACCAACTGGCGTAACTACGACAATATCTATACCGAACGCTATATGCGCAAACCCCAGGACAACGCTTCGGGTTATGACGATAACTCGCCGGTAAACTTTGTAAAAAAATTAAAAGGCAAATTGCTTATCGTTCATGGTTTTTCCGACGACAATGTTCATGTGCAGAACAGTATGGAGCTTGTTGATGCGCTGGTAAAGGCCAACAGACAATTCGAGATGCAGTTTTATCCCAATAAAAACCATGGCATTTATGGCGGATACACCCGTTATCATCTGTACAAAAGGATGACGGATTTTATTTTACAAAACCTGTAATAAAACTGCTATTAAGTATCTATAAGAAAACTCGTGTTTGTACAAAGAAAACGTCAAGTTTGAGGCTTGCGAAGCGACAAAAAGCGGAGTTTACTAGTGTAAATGAGCATTTTTATTGCAAGCGTAACGAAAAAATTGGCGTTTTCTTACAAACACTATATTTAGTCTGCCTTTGCTCCGCCCGGCCACAACAATTTTTTATATTTTTTTGATGGCGACTCAATAAATTCGCCCAAACCCAGTGTAAGCCATTTTTCATCCACAGTCCGGATGGTGTCGTCATCAGATACAATCACGTTGGGCCAGTGACGGTCAAAGCCATCAAAGTCAGGTGTTTTTCGTGTTGCATCAACAACCAAAACTGCATTATTCACAAAAACATCTCTTGCAGGATCAATGTTGTTAAGCGCCAGCCATGCAATATCCCCCAGGTCAAGGGATGCTGCCTGGCTGTCCATAAACACAAGGCTTTTGACGCCCTGTACCATGTTGCCGGCCAACAGCGTATCTGCGCAATCCCTGATCTGGCCACTTTTATTCTTTTCTATGAAAATAATTACCATCGAGATATTTTCGCCGGGCAAGGTGTCATTGACATGTTTTATGAAAGAAAATTCGCTAAGGATTTTTTCTTTTTCTATCACTACTTCGCCCTTGGCAGCCACGGTTTCACAGCTTGCATCAATGCCTGTCTTTCCATGATACGCATAATTCCCTGCTGCATGATCGAGAATATCTGCCGGCCCCTTTGAGTGAATAATATTCTTGTTGACATCAACCCGTTCGGAAACAACGCGGGCCACTTCTGCAAGATTAAAAATATCAGTATTTTCATCCACCACGATGATTACTTTCGCAAACATCATCTGTCCTGCTCCCCACAAGCCATTTATGATTTTCTCCGCTTGTCCGTCGTACTGTTTTTTAATCTTAATGATCACCAGATTGTGCATCACTCCTTCAACAGGCATGTGCATATCTATAATTTCGGGGTGCATCGTCAACCGGATCGGACTTAAAAAAATACGTTCAGTAGCCTTGCCTATCCAGGCGTCTTCCTGTGGCGGGATACCGACGATGGTAGCAGGATATACCGCATTTTGGCGATGTGTGATGCAGGTAATATGAAAACGTGGAAACAACTCCGGCAAGGAATAAAAACCGGTATGATCACCGAAAGGACCTTCAGAAATAAGTTCTTCCAAAGGATCGACATAGCCTTCAATTACAAAATCAACATCTTGTGGCACCTCAAGATCATTGGTCATGCATTTGACCATACTTACTTTTTTCTTACGCAAAAATCCGGCTAAAATATATTCATCAATACCATCGGGCAGCGGTGCTGTAGCAACATAAGTATACACGGGGTCTCCGCCAAGAGTCACGCTCACGGGCATACGTAATCCAAGCTTTTTATATTCATGATAATGCCTGGCCGAATTTTTATGCAAATGCCAGTGCATCCCTGTCATATCGGGTGCGCACACCTGCATGCGGTACATTCCCACATTGCGAGTCCCGGAAACAGGATCGATGGTATGAACCACGGGAAGTGTAACAAAAGGACCACCATCGTAAGGCCAGCAGGTGAGCACAGGCAGACGGTTCATATCGGGGGTTTGCATTACAATTTCCTGACAAGCTCCTCTACCCCTCACCGTATGCGGCATCCAGGATGCCAACTCATTTAATAAAGGCAGCATTCTTAATTTATCAATAAAACCCTGCTTTCCTGCAGATACTTTTCTGAATAACTCATCAATCTGACGGGCTATTTCATCCAGTTCGCCGACATCCAGTGCCATACATATCCTTTTGCCGGACCCAAATGCATTGATAAGTACAGGAAAGCCAGTGCCCGTATTCTCAAACAGCAAGGCCCTGCCCCCATTTTTAACCACCCTGTCGGTTATTTCTGAAATTTTCAGTACGGGAGAAACATATTCCTTCACCTTTACCAGTTCACCGGCAATTTCAAGTGTATGAATAAAATCTGAAAGGTTTTTATAAGCCATAGTAGTGATTCTGGAACACAAATATAATCAATTAAGGGTTCAGCCGCTTCATCAAAAAAGCATTTGCTATGAATAACCAGCACTTTTATAGAAAATATGTAAATAACATTGCACTCAGGATTTCATCATAATACCTTTGTAAAAACCTAAAACAAAAAAATCATGAAAACATTAAAACTATTGTCCTTGTTGTTTATCATTGCCGCAATAGCATATTCATGTGAAAAATAAGGCCCTGCCGATCCTGCCGGTAGCGATGAAACAGATGGCAACGCTAATGTAACAGTATATGGTTTTAGCGGGCACACCTTTTCTTTCGCTAACCCGGGAACAAACTATACGCTCCCTATATCCGGCGGAATGGCAGGTTCATCGCTGATAATGCCCTATTATTACATATCGGATTATTGGTACCATATGGGCGAGATTGGTTATGGGGACAATTTTGCATCCAGGTATTTTATTGAACCGCAATCCACTGTCACATACCTGAGGATAGATATTAAAAATGTTGATGGATCAAATTATTCCGATCCTGGTTTTACATGGGACTCCATAAGGGTATTTGTAATTCCGGCAAATATTTTCAGGAACGCACAAATAGACAAGCTTGATTTTAATAACCACAATGAAGTAACAAATTATTTTAAAAAAATGTAGTTAATTTTCAGTCGAAAATTTTATTTTAGAATTTTCAATATTATTTTAGTATTTTTGTACATAATTAATAAATAAAAAACTATGGAAAAACATCAGGGAATCATTACTTTTGGAGGGAACCCTCTGACTCTTGTAGGAACTATGGTAAAAGCGGGCGATAAAGCCCAGGATTTTACTGTGCTGGCAAACGATCTGAAACCACACAAACTGAGCGATTATGATGGAAAGACACGTATTATCTCGGTAGTACCATCGGTGGACACAGGAGTGTGTGCAGCGCAAACACGCCGTTTCAACGTGGAAGCCGCCAAACTGGACGATACGGTTATTCTTACCATCTCATGCGACCTTCCATTTGCTCTTGGCCGTTTTTGTGCTGCCGAAGGCATTGACAAAGTTGTTACCTTATCCGATCATAGAGAAACCGACTTTGGCCTGAAATACGGGTTTTTAATCGAAGAATTGCGATTGCTGTCACGCGGCATAGTGATCGTGGACAGAGCAGGCATAGTGCGATACGTAGAATACGTTAAAGAGGTTACCACCCATCCCGACTATGACAAAGCGCTTGATGCGGCCAGAAGTTTATAAAACATCTTTTTTCTTTTAAAAAATATCGTATTTTTATCCTCTGATAAGAAGTAACTAATTATTAACTAAAACCGGACAAATGAAAAAGATTTATTTTTTATTTATGTTTATTGTTCTGCCTGCACTTGCAATAAAGGCTCAGGTAGTTTACACCAGCAATTTCGACACCTGTACGGCAGGCGTAAGGTTAGCAGCTCAATTGGGTTCGCCATGGACCACTTGGTCAAATGCACCGGGCACCGCCGAAGACCCTATGGTTTCTTCAGCCCAATCGCACAGCAGTCCCAATTCTTTTTATGTTGTTAACAATAATGACTGTGTGCTGCAATTATTTGACAAAACAACAGGGCGCTACAAAGTCGAATGGTATATGTATGTAGAATCAGGGAAACTGGGATATTTCAACCTACTGAATGATTTCAACGGATCTAATAGTATCTGGGGGTTTCAGGCATATATCTATCACGATTCGATTTTTGTTGATGCCAATGGCAGCTATGCCGCTTCCACAACTTTCGCTTCCAACAGCTGGGTAAAATTGCATATAATCATCGACCTTGATGACGACTATGCGACCTTCTATAAAGACGATACGGAACTTGTCAGCTACCATTGGAGCAAAGGTCCTTTTGGCGAAGGTTCTACCGTTAAACTCGATGCAGTAAATTTCTTTGGATGGGACGGTTCTGACAGTCCTGTCGAAGGCGGTCAGTCAGGTTACTATATCGATGATATTACTATTGAATCATTAACAGTACCATCCACTCCTCCGATGAACCTCAGCGCGGTATTAAATGGCAGCGACATAGATGTGTCCTGGTCGGCCACCACCCCCGCCGCCGATCTTTATAAATTAAGCTGCAACGGTGCCGTAGTAAGTGCAACCACAGCACTCACTTACACAGAAGTGGGTCCCTGGCCCGACACTTATATTTACGCTGTCAGAGCCAAATTCGGTCCGCTTGGATATACCCATTCCTCAAACACCGACACCGTTACGATTGCCGGTGGCGTTACCCGCGATCTTGTACTATTTGAAGAAGGCACTTCGATCAACTGTGGCTATTGTCCTTATGCTGCAAAAGGTATCGACAGCCTGATCATGGTAACCCATAAAGAAGCCGTTGCCATTGCATATCATCCGGATTCCCAGTGGGGAAGTTTTGCTGATAATTACAGTAACCCTTCTTCTGTCAGTCGGTTGATTTATTATCAGGTGACGGGATTTCCGAGTGTTATTTCCGATGGCAAATGGAGGATAAATGGCGTTACCACACCCTATGGACGTCAATACAGTTCAGTGTATCTGCCTTTTTATAACGACCGTATCGATGCGGTATCCTTCCACACCCTTAACCTGGTAGTTACCCCGACAGGTACCGACACTTACACAGCTACTATAACAGCTGAAGAAACCTTTAGCGCATTTTCATCCGTAAAACTGCATGTAGTCCTTACTGAATCGGATATCCCTGTTACGTGGGGCGGCCTGACAGATATTGATTTTGTGTGCCGGGGAATGTTTCCGGATGCTAATGGAACAACTATAGATTTTTCTTCGCAAAGCACACAAAACTTTGACATCAACTTCTCCACCGCAGGTTTTGTGAAAGAAAAATGTCAGTTGGTTGTGTTCATCCAGGATCCCGTGACCAAATTGGTAACACAAACCGCCAAATACGATATGTCGGCTGCTACCGGCATGGATGAAATCAACGGCAACAGCATCAGCCTCTACCCCAACCCGGCAACAGATTACATAATTGCCAATACCAGCGGAACAGGCTTACTTGAGATTGTTGACATCACCGGGAAACTGGTACTGAGAAAAAACATTTTGAAAACATCTCAAACCATTGACATTCGCAGTCTGGAAAAAGGCATGTATATTGTAAAAGTTACTTCAGAAAAAAACACTTTCTCTGAAAAACTCATCATCGAATAAAAAAACGTGAATTTTTTACCCAAGAGGCCTGCAATTTTGCGGGCCTCTTTTGTGTTAATATTTTGTAGTTTTGCCAAAAAACAAATACTAAACTAAGGCCAGCGCGTGAATACGTATCTCATCGAAATAAAAGGCTTGGTACAAGGGGTAGGATTCCGGCCGTTCATATACCGTATAGCTGCCGGTTTTCATCTGAACGGGCAAGTCGAAAACCGTAACGACGGCGTGTTCATCGTGGTGAATTGCGATGAGAAAACTGTAAAGAGTTTTATACAGGCGATATGGGAACAGGCGCCCCAGGCAGCCGCCATTGAATCGGTAGATTTCCGAATTACCGACACCAAATTTTTTGATGATTTTCAAATCGTAAAAAGCAGAACGGTTTCGAACCGCATTACCGACATCAGCCCCGACATTGCCGTATGTGAAGACTGTCTCCGGGACATGAAAACACAAAAAAACCGCATCGACTATCCTTTCATAAACTGCACCAACTGCGGGCCGCGTTTCACAATAATACAAAATATTCCTTATGACAGGGCCAAAACCACCATGAGCCCTTTTGTGATGTGTGACGACTGCAAAAAAGAATACCTGGATGTCATCGACCGCCGGTTTCATGCACAGCCGGTGGCTTGCTCGGTTTGCGGGCCCGAATACACCCTCTTTGAGGGCAAGAAAGAATTGAAAGGCATAGAAAATATTGTTTCGAGGGTACAATACCTTTTGCAAAACAAAAAGATAGTGGCCATAAAGGGTATCGGAGGTTTTTTTATTGCCTGTAATGCTGTTTGTGAAGAGACCGTAGCGCGACTCCGAAAAATGAAAAACAGAGAAGGGAAACCTTTTGCCGTGATGTTCTCCGGTATGGAAACTCTGAAAGAATATGCTTTCGTAAATGCACAGGAAGAAAAGTCGCTTGTATCTTACAGGCGCCCCATCGTGCTCCTGTATCAAAAGAAAAGTCTGGCACCATCGGTGAATGTCGGTTTCGACACCATCGGCTGTATGTTGCCTTATATGCCCTTTCACTATTTGCTTTTCAGAGGATTAACTATCCCCGCTATCGTGCTGACCAGCGGAAACATTTCAGACGAGCCAATCATTACCGACAATGAAATTGCCATCGAAAAACTTTCAGACATTACCGATGCCATACTTTCATACAACCGTGCCATATACAACCGTACTGACGATTCAGTGGTAACGATAGTCAATAAGCATGAAAGACTTATCCGCAGATCAAGGGGTTATGTCCCGACACCGCTGAAACTGACAACAGATGTAGACGGTATTTTAGCCACAGGAGCCGAGCTTGTCAACTGTTTCGCTGTTGGCAGAGAAAACAAAGCAATCATAAGCCAACATATCGGGGATTTGAAAAACTTTGAGACCTATGAGTTTTATTGTGAAAGCATTGAACGGTTCAAGAGGTTGTTTATTTTTGAACCACGCCTGGTAGTCAGCGACCTCCACCCCGATTACCTGTCCACACGCTTCGCTTATGAAACTAAACTTCCGCATGTGAAGGTGCAACATCATCATGCGCATATTGCATCCTGTATGGCCGAACACAATCTTGACGAAAAAGTTATAGGCGTCAGTTTCGACGGCACCGGGCTCGGCGACGACAACAACATCTGGGGAAGCGAATTTTTTGTCTGCGACCTCGCAGGATATACAAGGATCAACCATTTTGACTATATGCCTATGCCGGGAGGCGATAAGGTTACTGAAGAGCCCTGGCGGATGGCAGTATCCTATCTGTATAAATATTTTGGACAAAACTTCTACGAATTTAATTTGCCGTTTCTTAATAGTATCAGCACCTCATCTGTTGAAATGCTATGCCAGGCCATAGATAAAAAAATCAACAGCCCGCTAAGTTCCGGATGCGGACGATTATTTGATGCCGTTGCCGCTCTCACCAACCTTTGCCCGGTCAGCCGGTTCCATGCGGAAGCGCCCATGCGCCTGGAAGCTGTTATGGATAAAAACAATAAGGAATCTTACCATTTTTCAATACATCCTGCGATTTCCTTCTGCGAAACTTTCAGGCAAATTATCGCCGACATAAATAAGGGCATTCCTGTTTCGACCATTTCAGCAAAATTTCACAACACCATATTGTCAGTGATCATGGCAGTTGCAAATGATACAAGAAGCACCACAGGGATTACGAAAGTAGTATTATCAGGAGGAACATTTCAAAACAAGTATCTTTTAGGCTCTATTGAGCACGAACTTACCCGTCAGGGTTATGAAGTATTCACCCACAAAAAAGTGCCAACCAACGATGCAGGAATAGCTTTGGGACAGATGGCAATTGCCGCCAAAAGAAGGACCATGGAATAACCTTTAGTGTACACAATAAATAAGTGGGATAATTCATTTGGGATACAAACATTTGCAGTATTTTGAGTATTTTTGCAGTTATAAAACGACAAAATAATGTGCCTGGGAATACCATCAAAAATTGTATCTATCGACGGTGATAACGCCATTGTTTCGGTTGGCGGCACCCGTGTAGAGGCTTCATTGCAGTTGCTGACCGACGTACAAGTAGGTGATTATGTATTGCTTCATACCGGTTTTGCCATCGAAAAGATAAGCCCCGAGGAAGCTGAGGAAACTTTGAAGCTTTTGCAAAAGCTGGGCGAACCAGAAGGTGAAATAAAGCCTTCGGAAAATAATATTGATTGATATTCTCATAATTTTTTCAGATGAAGTATATTGATGAGTTCAGGAATGCGGAATTGGTAAAGATTCTGACCGAAAAGATACGCACTGAGGCAAAAAAAGAGATTAACCTGATGGAGGTATGCGGAGGCCATACCTGGGCCATACAAAAATTTGGCATCCCTTCACTGATGCCAAAAGAAGTCCGGTTGATATCCGGCCCCGGCTGTCCTGTATGTGTTACCGGCAGGAGATACATCGATCAGGCAATTGCTTATAGCAGGCTGAATGATACAATTATTACCACTTTTGGCGATTTGATCCGGGTTCCCGGCTCCACCTCCTCGTTGAACCTTGAAAAAAGTAAAGGTGCCGACATCAGGATAGTGTATTCCATACTCGATGCATTGAAAATTGCCCGCGTAAACCCATCAAAAAAAGTAATTTTTCTGGGTATAGGTTTTGAAGCTACTGCCAGCAGCAGCGCCGCAGGAGTATTTAATGCAAAAAAAGAAAACCTTACAAATTTTTTTCTATTCAGCTCCCACAAGATCATGCCTCCTGCCATGTCGGCGCTAATCGACGAAGGGATTAAAATAAACGGGTATTTAGCGCCGGGACACGTTAGCGCCATCACAGGCTCGCACATCTATGATGAATTCCCTGTTAAATACAAGGTAGGCTGTGTTATTTCCGGATTTGAGCCGGTAGATATCCTGCAATCCATCTATATGCTGCAACAGCAGGTCAACGATGAACAGTACCGTGTAGAAATTCAGTATAACAGGGTGGTAAACCACGAAGGAAATCTCAAAGCTAAAGAACTCATAGCGCAGGTGTTTACCTTACGAGACGATTGGTGGCGTGGATTAGGCGTTTTAAAAGGCAGCGGCCTGGGGTTAAGCGAAGCTTATGCCGATTACGATGCTGAAAAAATGATCACTGTAGCAATAGAAAAAACATTAGAAGAAAAAGGATGCATCTGCGGCGAAATTCTCAAAGGCCTGAAAAAACCCGATGAATGCAGACTTTTCGCAAAGGCCTGCACGCCTTCCAATCCGGTGGGATCATGCATGGTTTCGCATGAAGGAGCTTGCGCAGCCTATTATAATTTCGGAAGACATTGAGTTGGATTCATCAATTTTGATTTTGAATTACTGGTAATGGAAAATAAAACAATTTTACTTGGGCACGGCAGCGGCGGCAGGTTGTCGCACGAACTGATAAGGGAACTTTTTTACAAATACTTCAGCAACGCCGTATTAGCAGGACAGTCCGATTCGGCGCTCCTGCAAATCGATGCACGCAACATCGCTTTTACAACAGATTCTTATGTGGTAGACCCTATCTTCTTCAACGGTGGCAACATCGGCAAATTGGCTGTTTGCGGCACAGTCAATGACCTTGCTGTATCAGGGGCGGTCCCTAAATATATCAGCGCAGGATTCATTATTGAAGAAGGATTGGCATTTGATGACCTGAAATCAATTGTAGCATCCATGGCCGATGAAGCTCAAAAGGCAGGCGTTATCATCGTTACAGGAGACACCAAAGTAGTGAACAAAGGACAATGCGACAAGGTATTTATTAATACCTCAGGGATAGGCCTGCTTGATGAAAAACACCAACACATCAGCAGCGGTAATACCATAAAGCCCGGCGATAAAATCCTTATCAACGGCAGTATTGCCGACCATGGCATGACTATCATGGCAGCCCGTAATTTCGAAAATTTCAACACCGATATACACTCAGACTGCGCCCCGCTAAACCACATGATTCATGCAGTCTTAAACGCAGGATGTTCGGTTAAGTTTATGAGAGACGCCACCCGCGGCGGCATTGCAACTGTTCTGTGCGAACTTGCTGAACACAACAATCTTGGCATTGAAATAAATGAGTCAGCGGTTTTAATTAAAGAAAATGTCAGAGGCATTTGCGAGTTGTTGGGGTTCGACCCGTTTTATGTGGCCAACGAAGGGAAAGTGCTGATGGTTGTAGATTGCCGGGATGCCGACAAAGCACTACAAATAATGAAGCAAAACGACTTGGGAAAAGAAGCCTCCATTATTGGAACAGTAGTTAACGAGTCTCGTGGTAAAGCTATATTAAAAACCACTATAGGCGGAAAAAGAATCATGGATATGCTGGCCGGAGAACAATTACCAAGAATATGTTAGCCACAGCAAGCCGTGGTCAGGAATTTTCCGCCTGAATACCCACGCTATTTCCCGCTTTGCTGGTCTGCATAAAACTTTGAATCGCCCCACTCACCAAAGGCAACGATGCAACCGGCAGATTCGATGATATGCTCTAATTTCTTACCGCTTTGGTCGGGTTGATCGGCAAGGCCGGGTTTCCCTTCGTACAAATTGTACTCTTTCTTATAATCAACAGGAGTAATATTAGGCATGACAACATTAGCCCCTGCCATCAGGCCTTTTTCTCTGCCCTGTGGGTCGAGTGTCTGCAAAGCCGTAGTAGAAGCAATGTTGATGCGCGGCCTCATCAGGCGTAGCAGCGCAATCATTTTTAATGACAATTCCACACGCTTTTCTGCGGGAAGCAAAAGGTTTCTATACTTAAACAGCGGGGTTTCAGCATGTTCGATATAAGGGCCCATGCCGACCATATGCACCCCGGAATTTTTAATAAAAAACAGATCTTCCGCCAGATTATCAATGGTTTGAAATGGCAATCCAATCATCACACCGGTACCAGCCTGATAACCAATTTTCACCAGGTCATCGATGGCTTGCAACCTTCTTTCATAACTGTGTTTTGAATTGTCCGGATGAAGTTTACGATATAAATCAGGATTTGAGGCCTCAATGCGAAGTAAGTATCTTTTAGCCCCAAGCTCGTACCATTCACGGTACACTTCAATGGGCTGCTCTCCACATGATAATGTAATACGCAATTGGCCTTCGGTCAACTGATGTATCTTTTTTATCAACCTGGAAATATTGCCGGTAAACTTTTTGTTGCTCTGTTCACCCGACTGAATAACAATAGAGCCAAAATTTTTTTTCCAGGCATAATCAGCCGCTTGCAAAACTTCTTCATCAGATACTATGTAACGGTGGGCATTTTTGTTTCCGGCCCGGATGCCGCAGTAGTAGCAATTTTTACCGCACCGGTTTGAATACTCGACAAGCCCGCGCAGGTATACCTTGTTGCCAATGGCATCATTACGGGTTTGGCTGGCAATCGAGTACAGTCTTTGTATCTCTGCAACATCGTCTGTTGCAAGCATTGTCCTTACAGTAGTATAGTCCGGATCATGGAACAACAGTTTGTCCATTACTACAAAAATTATTTTTCTGGATTCTGGGAAAGACTGTGATCGAGGGTTTTAAAAAAAGGCTGCAGTGCCCGCGTAAAGATTCCGTTCATAAAAGCAATTGCCATTCCGTAATTAGTTATGGAAACCGAATTTTCTGTAAATGGCTTTAGTCTGTTTAGTATTTGTTTGCGGGTCACCATGCAGCCTCCACATTGTATAACCAATTTATAGTCTTTGAAATTTTCCGGCAACGCATCCAAACCGGATACGTTTGAAAAATATAATTTTTTTCCTGTAAACTTTGATAACCACATAGGAATTTTCACTCTTCCGATATCATCACAGCTGACATGATGCGTACATGATTCGAGTATAAGTATCCTGTCACCGTCGTTGAGTGAGCTTATGGTTTGTGTTCCATTCACATAATTCTCAAAGTCGCCTTTCAGACGCGAAAAAATTATGCTGAAACTTGTCAAGGGTATGTCTTCAGGCACCAGTTCCTTGACTGTCCCGAAAACCTGGCTGTCAGTTATAACCAGCACAGGTTTTATGCAAGAGGTTTTAAAAAAATGCTGAAGTTCTGTTTCCTTAAGAACTATGCATACACAGTTATTGTCGAGCACATCCCGTATTGCCATTTGCTGAGGCAAAATCATGCGGCCTTCGGGAGCTTCCGAGTCAATAGGGGTTACTAACAGTACATAGTCTCCTTCGTTGATGATATCGCCCACCAGAGAACGGCTAAGGTATGCCGATTCGGGTATAGCATTTTTCAGGGCAGACACCAGTACTTCCAGGTTATCGGGTTTGAGGGTGCTAAACTCGATTATGTCTTGTTTGGTATATTTTTGTACAAGTTCGCGTGTGGCTGCCGATAAGGCTTGCAGGTCAGATTTATTGTGGACAACGATAAAAGGAATGTTGTATCTGTTAAAATCTTCTATCAGTTTTACTTCCGGTTGTCCAAAGAAATTTTCCGTTATGACCAGTACGGCACAATCAATGGTTTTTATAACTTGAAGTGATTTTTCAATTCTTTTGGATCCCAAGCTGCCTGCATCATCAATACCAGCGGTATCAACCATTATCACAGGGCCAATGCCAAATATCTCTATGGATTTTCGCACCGGGTCGGTGGTAGTGCCTGGCTGTTCCGACACAATAGCCACCTCCTGCCCAACGAGCAAATTTATCAATGAGCTCTTGCCGTTGTTACGTCTGCCAAAGATACCTATTTGTGGTTTCAAATCCCTTCCCTTGCTCATAATAATGG
>JAGNBV010000173.1 GCA_018004645.1 Bacteroidales bacterium | reverse complement strand
TAAATACATTACCAAGGTTGGCAACAACACATATTTTTCCACAAAGGTAGAGCCAGGTTTGGTTACCTTTAATGCCATGACAGAACCGCCCAAAGTTACTGCATCAATGAATCTGGAACCTGGGAGAACCTACTATCTGAAATGTGGTGTTAGCACGGGGATGTGGGTTGGAAGGCCTGCTTTAGAATTTGTTTCAGAAAGTACAGGCATATCGGAAACTTCGAAAATGAGAAAATAGTTCAACAATAAATCATTAAAAAGCTGCCGCTGTGGGCGGCTTTTTTTATTTCTGCAGCTCGTTATTTTTCCAGGTACCGCAGACTTTTTTTCCTGAAAGATAGGTGTAACAGCCTTCGCCATTGAACTTATTTTTTCCGAACATACCCTCATACGCCGACCCGTCTGGGAACACAAGGGTGCCCTCACCATCTTTCATGTTGTCTTTTAAATGTCCCGTGTATTTCTTCCCGTTTTCACAGGTAAAAACTCCTTGTCCGTTCATCTTGCTGTTTTTCCAGTCGCCGGTGTAAACACAGCCTTTGTACTCGCCGCTGGCATAAGTAAAAGTGCCTTTACCATTGCATTTGTTATCTGACCATTCTCCGTTATAAACATCGCCATTTTTATAGGTATAGGTTCCGATTCCGCTCAGTTTGTTCTTCTCAAATTGTCCTTCATATTTATCCCCGCTGGCATAAAAAAATGTTCCGGTTCCGTTAAGTATATAGTTTACAAATTCACCTTCATACCTGTTCCCATTAGCATAGGCATAGGTTCCTGTGCCATCTTTGCAGTTTCCTTCGACACAACCAATTTTCTGGCCAAATACAGGCACCAGCATAGCTAAAAACAATGAGGCAAGTACAAGATTTTTCCCTGTCATAATATTTTATGATTAATTAAAAAGGCATCAGCCTTTAGCGATGCCTTTTTGTATTCGTTTTATTGTTTGGCCTGTTGCGGAATATATTTCATCAGCAGTTGCCTGTATCTCTCACTTTCTGCTTTCTGTCCATATTTTTCCGAATAGGACATCAGGGCTTGCAACACCTGCAGCCCCTGCTGGGTGTCTTCTCCAAAGAAACCCACAGCCTGATCAACTCCGTTCAGGGTAAACATAACATTCTTTTTGAAAGCATCCGGATTGACACTTTCGTAATACGTCAGGTTCTGATCATAAATATCACCGACGATTCTGAAAATTTCCTTCCCTTTCACAGTATCGCCAGCGCTGAAATAAAGTTCTGCATAGCCAATCATGTATAAATCGTAAGGCACGGCATAGTCGGGAAGCAACTCGGCACCGCGGTCAAGCGCTTTGAGCGCTTTTTCTTTTTGTCCCTCGGCCAACAATCCCTGTGCCACGCGGGCAAAATTATTTCTCAAATACAAAGACATGCCATAACTTTCTTTGTCCACATATATTGTAGGATCGTTAATATTGCCATAAACAAACTTATTCATCAGGCAGTCGTAAGTTTCATTGGTAAGCACACCGCCTCTGCGGGCATCGCCCTTAACTGGTAAAAACCGGTAAACACAGCCATCAAGGAAACAATAATCCGTGATATTGATAAAATCTTCAACACTCGAAGGGCTGGCAAAATAAATGGGCCGTTCCCAGTTGTTGGTGGCTATCAGGTCGAGCAGCATCAGGTCGTTTTTATATAGGGTGCTTTTCTTGACTTTCCATGTGATGGCTTTTACCACCCTGTCGGCCAGATACCCCGGCACGGTGCCATTATTGCACACCTTGGCAGAATCGACGCGGAGCGATAGATTTTTGGTAGGCATATAAGCTACCCTGCGTTTATCCTGCAGTTGCACCTTACTGTCTTCCTTATCGCTATTGATGAAATTAATCAGTTTTTTCAAATCCCAGACATTATTGGCATCTTTCTCGTAATAAGGCACAAAGTCGTTGGTTCCGGCGGTATATTTATGAGAAGGTATCGTGAAAGGCAGGGGCGCTGATTCATAAATTTTGTTGAACAGCTGATGAATATACCAGTCGCCAGAGGCCAGGGTAAAATTTACCACCCTGACATCGGTACGGAACCCTTCAACCTCCTGAACATACCATAAGGGGAAGGTGTCGTTATCGCCATTGGTAACCAAGATAGCATTCGGGGCGCACGAAGCGAGATAGTTTTTGGCATAATCGCGGCAGGCATATTTATCCGAACGGTCGTGATCGTCCCAGTTTTCTTTCGCCATAATGGTAGGAACCAGCAGGAAGCTAGCCACAACAGCAATTATCACGCTGACCGTCTGTGGCAACTTTTTCGACAGGGCATGGTATAATGCCACCACACCTATGCCTATCCAGATTGCGAAAGCATAAAACGATCCGGCATAGGCATAATCGCGTTCGCGCGGCTGATAGGGGGTAGGATTCAGGTAAACGATGATGGCCAGTCCTGTAAGCAAAAAAAGCAAAGTAACCACAAAGGCATCCTTTTTGTTTTTCCAGAAATGGAATGCCAGTCCAGCCAATCCCAGCAGCAGGGGCAGAAAATAATAAGTATTCCTGCCTTTGTTGGTCAACATTTTGTCGCTTAGTTTATCCTGATTACCGAGGCGGGCTGCATCCATAAACTTAACGCCACTTATCCAGTTGCCATTGACAACATCCTTGTTTCCGGCTTCATCGATACCAAAGCCCTGGATATCGTTTTGTCGGCCCACAAAATTCCACATAAAATAGCGCAGGTACTGATTGCCTATTTGGTTTTTAAAGAAAAACGTCAGATTTTCGCCGAAGGTAGGTTTTGATTTACCTCTGGTGCCCGTCCATGCACTATAAGCTCGTATATGTTTATCCTGTTCGCTCCACATACGTGGAAAAAGGCCGCAACCCTGAGGATCATATTTATAGGAAACTTTACGGGTGGTGGGAATGTACTTATCTTCGCCTTTAACATAGTTGTAAGCACCTTCCTTGGTATCGACCACTCTGGCATTGAAATACTGCCCGTATAGTACCGGCCAGTCGCCATATTGATCGCGATTCAGATAAGTCAGCAGGGTAAGGGCATCCTTGGGCGCATTTTCATTAATTGGCGGATTAGCATTGGCACGGACCACAAGCATAACAAACGAAGAATACCCGATGATAATAAAAGTAAAACATAAAATGACAGTATTTAAGATGGTTTTACCGTGTTTTTTTGAATAAATCAGACCAAAAGCAATGAGGCCAATAAGAAGTACGAAATAGATGATAGTGCCTGAATTAAAAGGCATATGAACGGTATTTACAAAAAACAATTCGAAATATCCGGCCATCTTAACCGTCCAGGGAATAATGCCTGATTGCACCAATCCAAGGATAATAACCGAAAGGATAAGCACCAGAATAAAATTCCTGGTAGATTGTTTGCCTTTTCTGAAATAATAAAGCATAGTCATGGCGGGGATGCAAAGCAGGTTGAGCAGGTGAACACCGATAGACAAACCCATCATAAAGGCAATGAACACTATCCAGCGGTTGGCGTATTTTTCGTCGGCCACCACTTCCCATTTTAAAATTGCCCAGAAAACAACGGCCGTGAAAAATGCCGAGGTGGCATAAACCTCACCTTCCACAGCAGAGAACCAGAAAGAATCGGTAAACGAATAGGCCAAGGCGCCAACCAGACCGGCTCCCAGCACGATAAGTGTTTGTGGTGCTGTGAGGTCGTAACTGCTGCTTTTTACAAATAACTTTTTGGCTATAGCAGTAATAGACCAAAATAAAAACAAGATAGCAAAACCACTAAGAATTGCCGACATACTGTTGACCATCATGGCCACCCTGGTAACATCGCCACCGGCAAACAGGGTAAAGAATCTTCCCATCAGCTGAAATAAGGGCGCTCCCGGGGGATGACCCACTTCAAGTTTAAAAGCAGTAGAGATATATTCGCCACAATCCCACCAACTGGCCGTAGGCTCAATGGTGAGCAAATAAACGCCAGAGGCCACCACAAATACTATCCAGCCAAGGATATTGTTAAGCAACTTAAAGTTTTTCAGCATGTTCTTAGGTTTTTCATTATTATTTTAATCGACGAAATTAGTAATTATGACATAATATCCCTGCTTTTTTTAGAAAAAAATTACTTTTACAGCAACAAATCATGTTATGAACACTCTTTTC
>JAGNBV010000172.1 GCA_018004645.1 Bacteroidales bacterium | reverse complement strand
TGTTTTTTGTTTTTTAAAGTTAATGCAGAAGTGCTGGCATCGGAACATTAGTTGTATTTGATATGCTACCAAGCGGGAATATCATACGATATCACCAATGTTATTTACTCTATGCTCCGAAACAAAGTTCTGAGGCAGGTAGTTTACACTAATAGCCATCTGCTATAGCGCCAGTACTTCTGCTCTTTAAAAGTACAAATGTTCATTAAATGTTATTTTTGTGCGCAGCATAATTACCTCTCTGAGTGACCTGCGGTTTAACGTCATACTGAGCTTTGCAAAAAGCTTGGAAGTTACGCCGACAGTTTTCCTAGATTAAATTCACCATACAGTCAATCCTTGTTGGATTTAATGTATCAACCTTTAAATATTAATATCTTTGCGCAATCTTTCAATATGTTTTTAGGATACAATTACATCGATGTGGCGATAAATGTGGTGCTGATGCTCATCATGCTCGGCATAGGCCTGTCGCTGACTATAAAAGATTTTAAAAACATCTTTGTGCATCCCAAATCACTTGCTATTGCGCTTACGGTGCAGCTATTTGTTGTTCCGTTGGTGGCTTTTGGTATTGCCTATATATCAAATGTGCCGGCCGAAGCCAAAGTAGGTATCGTCATCATTGCCTTGTGTGCCAGCGGTGCCTCGTCAAACCTTATCACCCATTTGTTCAGGGGTAATGTAGCCCTGGCCATTTCCATGACAACCATCAACAGCTTTATCACCCTGGTGAGCATCCCGCTTTATGCCAACCTGGCCCTCAATGTGTTTTTGGGTTTTCATACGGAAATACATCTTCCGGTATGGGAAACAATCATGCAAATTTTTATTATCACCATCATCCCGGCCGGCATTGGCGTTTTTATTCGCCACCAAAAAGAATCTCTGGCTAAAAGTCTCGAACGGCCGCTAAAATTTATTTTGCCAGCCATGCTGGGTTTTATTTTTACCGTAAAAATATTTGTCAGCGAAACAAGCGGTGGAACGGGCATTACCCTGACCGAAACCCTGCAACTATTGCCCTATCTGTTGTTATTGAATTTTCTGGCGATGGCTCTCGGTTTTTTTGTGGCCAGAAAAAGCAGGCTGCCTTTTGCCGATCAATACACCATTTCAATTGAGGTGGGCCTGCATAATACGGCGCTGGCCCTGTTGATTTCGGGAACTATACTGAATATTACCGCTATGGAAAAACCTGCTATCGTATATGCTATGTTTTCGTTTTTTACGGCTATAATTTTTGTGTTGGCCATCAAGAAGATTTTCAATAATAAGATCAGGAAAACGTAACTTGCAACCTGTTTACATGATATTGCGTATAAAGTTATGCAAATAAGACAATATCTGATAATGAAATACTGGTGGTAGTTTATATTTCTTTGCTTTAGATAATAAAAGGCATTTTTATTCATTTAAAATAATTAATTATGAGAAAAATTTTATTCCTTATTTTGTTTTTCCTCACGTTTTCGGTCAATGCGCAGGAATTTCTTCCTTTTGCATCGGGATCATATGCGGGTATTACCGGGGTACACCTGCAGCCGGCATCTATAGTTGACTCCAGGTATAAGCTGGATATTGGCCTGTCTTCAACCAGTTTGGGCTTGTCCAATAATTATGTATCTATGGATACAAAGCCATTATTTAACCGGGACGAGTTTGGAAACCCGGACTTCGCCGATCTTTATCTGAAATACAATAACAACGGGAAACCCAAGTCGGCTTTTATTTCGTTGAGGCAGGACGTGTTGAGTTTCATGATAAGCATTACCGAAAAAGATGCTATTGCCTTTACACCTTCGGTGCGTGCCATGATTAATATGGATGGGGTTTCGCAGGATCTGTTGGATCTTATCCAGGCAAACTGGGATGTTCCATCATTGTTTAATCAACAATTGAACAATGCCAGGCTGAGCGTACAAGCCAACGCCTGGGCCGAATACGGGCTTACATACGCACGCGTGGTATATGATAATGAAGAACATTTTATCAAAGCGGGTGTTACACTAAAACTTTTACAGGGATTAGGCTCAGGGTACCTGTTTGCCCGAAATATTGATTATTCGATGAAAAATAAAGACACCATGTCAATATTTAATTCGGAAGTGAATTATGGTGTTACTGATAATCTTACCAAAAGGGATAACGGGAAAAACGATTATCAGGTTAACTCAAAATTTACGGTGGGCATGGACTTTGGCGCTGTTTACGAATACCGGCCTAAATGGATGGACTATAAATATGATATGGATGGCAAAGCCAATCTGTGGCGCCGCGATCAGAATAAATACCTGGTAAAAGTAGGAATTTCTCTTACCGATGTGGGTAGAGTCAGATATAACAGAGGCCCGCAGACAAAAGATTTTCGTGCGCATGTGTCCGAAATGGACATCAGAGAAATCGGGATTTATGATTATAATGATTTCAATGATTTTATTGATTCTACTTTTACTTTTTATGATGTAACGGATAAATACACCATGAATCTCCCCATGAGTTTAAGTCTTCAGGCAGATGTCAGGGTGGTTAAAGGGTTTTATATAAATTTTGTGCCTTATCTGGCGCTGATGCAGGGCAAAAATGACGAAAACAAAAACCATTACCTTAGTTCAATAAACCTCATTCCCCGTTATGATATTGCCTGGTTTGGGGCTTCGCTGCCTATGCAGTATAACAGCAATAATAAGTTCAATGTAGGAATTGGCTTACGTTTGGGGCCGGTATGGATAGGGTCCAACGATATTTTCTCCACCCTGATAGGGGGAAAGGTAAGCAGGGCGTCGGTTTGTGCTGCGCTTAAGATCCCCATTCTTTATAGCGCGCCTCACGACAGGGACAAAGATAATGTATCAGACAAACTGGATCAGTGTGTAGATCTCCCCGGAACATGGGAACTTAAGGGCTGTCCTGACCGCGATGGCGATGGCATTGTGGACAATAAAGACAAATGTCCTGATGTGCCCGGCCTGCCTATGTACGATGGCTGTCCAGACCGTGATGCCGATGGTATCATTGATATGAACGATGATTGTCCGGATGATAAGGGCCTTGAAAAATACAAGGGTTGTCCCGATACCGACGGCGACGGCATCATTGATAAAGAAGACGATTGTCCCCTGGTTGCCGGTATTCCTGCCTTTAAAGGCTGTCCTGATACCGACGGCGATGGCCTGGCCGACAAGGATGATAACTGTCCTACTGTTCCGGGAACTATCGAAAACAAAGGTTGTCCGTTTATCGATTCCGATGGCGACGGTATAGCCGACAAAGACGACGATTGTCCGTCTATCCCCGGCGAAAAGGCGTTTAGCGGCTGCCCCGATACCGATGGTGACGGAATCAGCGATAAATATGATATGTGTCCAACAATTAAGGGTATCCCCGAAAACAAAGGCTGTCCGGAAATCAAGAAAGAAGAGCAGGAAACCATACGTAAGGCTTTCGACAACCTGGAGTTTGAAACAGGCAAGGCCATAATCCGCACCAGTTCTTATCCTTCGCTCAACGAGCTGGCCGATGTTTTGAAGAAACGTGAAGATTTTAAACTGCTCATTTCGGGCCATACGGATGATGTGGGCAACGATGCCAGCAATATGACCTTGTCGAAAAACCGTACACTGGCTGTGCGTGATTACCTGGTAGGCAAAGGGATTGACGCTTCCAGATTTAAGACGGAATGGTTTGGCGAAACCAGGCCGCTGGTGCCGAATACTTCCCCCGAGAACCGCCAGAAAAACCGCAGGGTTGAGATGAATATTTTCTTTTAGTAATTAGTGTTTGTAAGAAAACGCCAATTTTTTCGTTACGCTTGCAACAAAAATGCTCATTTACATTAGTAAACTCTGCTTTTTGTCGCTTCGCAAGCTCGCCTGACTGGCGCAGTCGGGCAGGCCTCAAACTTGACGTTTTCTTTGTACAAACACGATTTTTCTTATAAACTCTAATCAGGCATATAAAAGTATCCCGGATTGACGGAAAGTTGGTCCGGGATTTTTTTGTATCGGTGGCTTCGAGGGCAATCATGATATCGGTGGCTTCGAGAGCCTCAGCCACCGAGGGAGGGCATTTTGACAAGCTACCAATGAACATCTTTATGCTTTTCACTGTATATCAATTACTTGTAAATTTAATTCTGCTGCTTTTTTTTGCATGAATTTTATAAGTTGACTCCTGTATTTCTCTTCATATTTTTTAGTTCCTG
>JAGNBV010000171.1 GCA_018004645.1 Bacteroidales bacterium | reverse complement strand
CAAACCATCCAAGTTACGACTGTTTCTCCGATAAAAACCGGAGAAAGCGGCGGCATGTATCATCCGGTTTTCAGTCCTACGGGTGAATATTTGATTTGTTCTTCTGAAAATTACGACGGGCTGAAAATGTTATCGTTCTTCGACAGACAGGTTAAAACACTGACTACCGAAAAAGGTGCAGGTTATGGGGTTAAAATAAGCAGCGATGGAAAAACCATTGCCTTCAGAAAAAACGAATTGATAAACCATCGCCTTTTTTATTCCGTAAAATTGTATTCTGTTTCTGATGAAAAACAGCAACAACTCATAGCTCCTACTCGCGAACCTCTTGCCGTGGGGTTTTCGAGTAACAAACCTCTCGTGATAAAAAATCGTCAGCTGATTAAAAGTCAGTCATCTACCGGCGAAATTGTGCCTGTAATTACTGTTGAAGATCGTAAAATGGTTCTTTATAGGGGAAATTTGCGTACTGTGCTTACTCCAAATGGAGAAAATGCAAGCTATATTTGGCCTTCCATCTCGCCGGATGGAAAGCGAATTGCATATGTTGCTGCAGGAAAGGGAACTTTTGTTTGTGATATAACCGGAAAGAATATTTCTTTTCTGGGTAAACTGAATGCGCCACAATGGATCAACAATCAGTGGATAGTGGGAATGAACGATATTGACAATGGAGAAGTGCTCCTTTCTTCTTCTCTGGTAGCCGCAACGATCGATGGAAAAGTGTATCAAAAACTTACTACTTCTGATCTTATCGCCATGTACCCTGCTGTTTCTCCTGATGGAAAAGTCATTGCTTTCAATACGGCAAATGGTGATTTGTATTTATTGAATATAATTATAAAATAAATAAGGAGTTTACAGCCATGAAAAAATATATTTTATTATTCATTATTTTATTGACGATTTTTTCTGTCAAAGCAGTAGACTTTACGGGAATTAAAATTTATATCAATCCTGGTCATGGAGGATACGATGGAGCGAACGACAGAAACGTTCAAACCATACCTTTTGCATTGGGTGATACACTCGGCTTTTGGGAATCTTCGAGCAATCTGGCCAAAGGATTGGCGTTACGCGATTTATTACAAGCTAATAATGCTACCGTTTACATGTCGCGTACCCAAAACAGGGATGCAGACGATCGGGCTTTGTCGGAAATTGCAGAAGAAGCCAATGCCAACAACGTGGATGCTTTTCTTTCGATACACAGCAATGCAGTGGGAACCAACACAGGGACCAATTATTTGCTGCTTCTGTATCATGGTTACGATAGCCAACCAACGGTGGCAGCCAGTTTGCCGATGGCTGAAACGGCTTGGCCCCGTTTGATTTCAAACCAACTGACCGTGTGGAGTTCCCCTTCAACCAATATCCGCGGTGATTTCTCATTTTATGGAAATACCAGCGGACTGGGCGTTCTACGTCCCTTGACCGTTCCCGGATTTTTGTCGGAAGGTTCTTTCCACGATTATATGCCTGAAACACATCGCCTGCTCAATATTGATTACAAAAAACTGGAAGCCAATAATTTTTATCGGTATTTTTGTGATTATTTTCATGTTGATCTTCCAGCAACAGGAATTATTGCAGGGTTTGCCAAAAGTGCCAATGAAAAAATGAATCATCCACTTTATGCTAATTATAAAGCTTTTACACACGACGAACGGGTGCCTATTAATGGAGCTAAGGTGAAATTGATGAATCAAAATGGCGATTCGCTAAATATATATTATGTAGATTCGCTCTACAACGGAATTTTTGCTTTTTATAATCTGACTCCCGGAACATATAAACTGCATTTGGAAGCTACAGATTATGAGGCTAAAGATACGACTGTTATAGTAACGGCGGCTACTACTTCTTATGCTAAAATGTTTTTACCTAATGTAAATGTGGTAGTTCCGAAAGATACTACCCCTGATTATCCTGACCCCGTTCAGGAAGCCGGCGTGTTGCCCATGAAATATTATAATTTTGGAGATGAGGAAGTAGTTGTTCCAGAATGGCTGAATCAGCAACCTATAAAAAAAGTTTTGTATCGTGATGAAAAATTATATGTACTGACTACTGAACCAAAAATTACCATTTATAATGCTCAAACATTGAATAAAATTCGCGAGATGGATTTATCAGGCATTGAAGGTGGCGTAAACTTGGTTAGCGACATTGCGTTCACTTCCGATGGTTATCTGTTGGCTTGCAACAAGGATACTGTTTCTTTGCCCGAAAACAAAGGGCGTTATTTTAAAGTTTATACATGGGACAACGATTCGGTGGCTCCTGCTTTGCTCTTCAAAACACAACAACAGGCAAACTGGGCAAATGGCATCATGGGTGAAACTTTTGCCGTAAGTGGTCCTCGGTGGAAATGTAGTATTTATGTGCCTTCTGTAACTTCCGGCAGCAGTAAACAAATTCGGATCATTGGTTTTACCTACGAAGAAGATAATCCGTTGGGATATAAATACATGATGGATGTTGCCAATTACACGGAAGCATTGTGGGGTAAAAATATGAAATTTACCATTTCTCCAACCGGAAAAAATCATTTTATTTTGGACAGTGAAAAAGTATTGCCTACGGAATATCAATTCGATTGGAGTGCCGCCGATCGTTCACCTTTAATAAAAAAAGGAGAGTTTACAGAGCAAAATGGATTCCAGCTTGCTACGAGTGCTTCCGGTATCAATTTCTTCCGCCATGCACAACATACCTTTATGGTTTCACCTACTTGCGATGCCGATACCACGAAAGTTGGGGCCGTACTTTTTGATGTAACCAATGGCATTCAGCAATCGTTGAAAGTTTCCGAAAAATTGCCTGCTGATGGACTGGGAACTGCAAAAGCAACTTATATGGCGGCAGCTGCCAAAGTAAGTGGTTACGACTTGAATATCTTGGTGTTGGCGCAAAATGAAGGTATGGCTCGTTTCAAAACGATACCGGGTTCTTCAGCCAATATTTATGCTTCGGAATTAAAAGCCGAAAAAACCGAAACCGACTATTTGCTGAAATTTACGTTGAATGAAAATGCAACTGCTGTGAGCATTGATATTTTTGATGGTGAGAACATCATTAAATCGATTGATGCGGGAGCTTTGAACAAAGGAATACAATCTGTATCGGTTCCTTTAGCCGAATTGCCTACCGGCACTTTTTCTTGGAAGGTAACTGCTTCGGCTTATGCTGTAGATCGTCCTGTAAAAATTTCTGATGACGCCCGTCCTGAACTTCAGTTTTACTCGCCACGTGGCGTAGCGGTAGACAACAATTTTGAAAGTTCTTTCTTTGGACGTATTTATGCTACCGAAACTGCAGGAGGTACCACAACCAACCGTACCACACAAGATGGCGTTTATATTTTAAATGCAGCACTCGAAGATGTAACCCAACAAGGTGCTCAGAGTTATGTCGGTTCGGTAACTTGGGTAGGAACCAGTAGCCCAATGCGACTGGCAGTAGCCGAAGATGGCAAGGTATATGTAACCGACTGGAGCGATGCCCATCCGGGTGTGTGGATCATGGATCCGGCTGCTCCTTCTGCTCCGTTTGTTCCTGTTTTCTCGGGTCTTACCAAAGCCTCAAGCGGTTTGTCTTCGTTCGGAGGCGTTAATGTGCACGGCTCTATTTCTCATTGCTGGGTATTAGGAACAGGTGAAGATACGCGCCTTTATACTTTCGACGAAGATTATGTGGATGCCGTGGCAACCAGCGCCGGCAATGTATTGCAATACAACATTGGTACGCTGGCTACGCCCTGGCAACAAGCTCCCAGTGCCATTGTTTACAATGATGCACTGAATGGCAATTTACAGCAAAATTACAATTCCTGCATTGCTCCCGATGGACGGGGTGGTTGGTGGATTTCTCAATACCGGTCTGCCGATGCAGCCAATATTCCTTCACTGATTCATGTTACCGACAGAGGCATCGTGGATTTTAACTCGGGAAAAACACCGACACTGATTGAAAATTCCTATACCGGCGGCATGGCAGTATCGTTTGATGGAAAGATGCTGGCAATGGGTTGCAACAATGAAGTAAAAATTTTCCGCGTTTCTTTCTCCGACAGTGGCATTCCTTCCTTAACCCGACTTTATTCCATTAAGCCGGCTATGGGAACCAATACTGCAGGTTTGGCTTTCGACCGGGCTGGCAACGTGTATGTCATCTCCAACTCTTCCGAAAGACTGGGTGTGTGGTCGTTACCAAAAGTGGAAAACACAT